>PHAT01000053.1 GCA_002840435.1 Deltaproteobacteria bacterium HGW-Deltaproteobacteria-6 | reverse complement strand
TTTAAGCAAATTTTTACCGGCGAATATTTTTTCTACCTGATCCGCACGTTCAACCGTAAATCCGATATTGATCCACTGGTTTTTCAGTTTGGCAAAGAATACGCGGTCCCGTTTGGGGCGATCATTGTCCCTTGGATACCAGATTTTAAAGTTTCCGGTTCCGTGCAGTCGCCATTTTCCGTTCCAGATAGTCAATGGTCGGACCACGATCTTTTCAATATCGGCCAGCCGGACTGTTTTTTCTTTCATGGTGGGAAAGTAATAATCATTAAAAATGATTGTATCATCTTTTATGGAAATGAGCCTGTCTGAGTAAGTAAAACCGGTCTTCATTTTTTTCTCCGGCAACTCATGGTTAGAACATTGCTTTACTGAGCTGATATTACGATCAAGATATAATTCAGCAAGCCTTATTATTCAAGCCGAATAACACATCAAACATGGATTTTTACTTAAACGGAGCAGACAAAATTGCCGCCGGATATGCTGCCTTGACATAAAGAGATATTTCAGCAATGATTATTCAATAACAGATCGGCAATTAGCAGCGGATCTCCCTGATTTCAGGATGATTATGGCCAAACTCACATTAGAAGAATGGATCGCGCGTTTAAAGAAAAATAAAAGTTTCAATGCCAATGCGGCGGCAATTGTGGAAATACCGGCAAAGCAAGGCGACTGGGAAGACTACCCCCCGTGGGTAAGTCAACGGCTTCTTTCGGTTTTGCAGGCGCGTGGGATGGAAAAGCTATACAAACATCAGGCGCAGGCCGTGCATTTCATCCGCAATGGTCAGGATGTCGTGCTGGTGACGCCGACGGCCAGCGGCAAGACGCTGTGCTACAATCTACCCGTGTTACAGAGCATTCTGGACGAACGGGAAACGCGCGCGCTGTATCTTTTTCCCACCAAGGCGCTGGCGCAGGACCAGATGCACGAAGCACACAGCCTGATCACCGACTTGCAGGCAGACATCAAAACCTTCACCTATGACGGCGACACCCCCGACGACGCGCGGCAGGCCATCCGCCGGCAGGGACACATTGTTGTCACCAATCCCGACATGCTGCACGCGGGCATTCTGCCGCATCACACCAAGTGGCAGAAGCTTTTCATG
>PHAT01000052.1 GCA_002840435.1 Deltaproteobacteria bacterium HGW-Deltaproteobacteria-6 | reverse complement strand
TGCCCTGGTCAACGGGGAAATCGTTGAGGAAGGCAATCACGAAACCCTGATGGCTAAAAAAGGCGAATATTACCGATTGTATAATTTGCAGTTTAAAGACGAAGGAAATGGCAATGATCGATTGGCAAAGGATATGGAATGATGAAGATTCGATTCGCCGTTTCAGTCCTACGAGAGCGCTGCTTTATCTGTCCTCCCTGATCTACCGGCTGATTGTTGATTTGCGCAACCGGCTTTATGACCGGCAGATTCTGGAATCCGTCAGGCTGTCCTGTCCGGTCATCAGCGTCGGCAACATCACCGTTGGGGGCACAGGCAAAACCCCCTGCGTGATCGGACTTGCCCGAATGCTTCAACAGAACGGTTTCAAGTGCGCGGTGATCAGCCGGGGTTACGGAGGAAAAAATCCGCAATCCGTCAACATCGTTTCTGATGGAAACAGCGTCCTGCTTGGCGCCGAAAGTGCCGGCGACGAACCGCTTCTTATCGCCCGGTCATTGCCCGGCATTCCCGTCATCACCGGAGCAAAGCGGAAGTTAACCGGTCAGGCGGCAATCGAGAGGTTCGGAAGCAACGTACTGATCTGCGACGACGCATTCCAACACCGGCAGATTGTCCGCGATATCGATATTGTTCTGCTTGACGCCGAAAAACCGCTGGGGAACGGATATCTTCTGCCACGCGGCCCGCTTCGAGAGCCAAAGGACAGCCTCCAACGCGCGGACTGCGTTATTTTGACGCGTGCGGGAGGCACGGAGCCTTTGCATCCGGATGTCGCCGGAATCGCCAGCAAGGCGGGCATTCCTGTTTTCCGCGCAGCTCATCAATTCAAGGAATTGATCAGACCGGGGGAAAATCACCCCCTGGAGCAAAACGGCTTGAAGGGGAAAAAAGTCTGCGCGTTTTGCGGCATTGCGCAACCGGCGTCTTTTAAAAAGCTGTTAATCGACGCGGGTTCGGAACTCTTGTCGTTCATGGAGTTTCCCGATCACTATGCCTATGAGCGCAACGACCTGGAAGCATTAAAAAATCTTTTTCTGAAATTTCACGCGGATTACTGGATCACTACGGAAAAGGATGCCATGCGCCTGGAAGCCCATCCTGATTTTTTAAAAACCCTTTGCATTTTGCGTGTGG
>PHAT01000051.1 GCA_002840435.1 Deltaproteobacteria bacterium HGW-Deltaproteobacteria-6 | reverse complement strand
GGCGGTGGAAATAGGATCGAGCGCTGAGGTCGGCTCATCCATGAGCAGGACATCCGGTTTCATCGCCAGCGCACGGGCAATGCAGAGCCGCTGCTGCTGACCGCCGGAAAGATTCATGGCGGATTTATTCAAAACATCTTTCACCTCATCCCACAAAACAGACTGCTTCAAGCTCTGTTCCACCAGCGTGTCCAAATCGCCGGCATTTACGCCTGTCAGCTTCGGCCCATAGGCAATATTGTTATAAATCGTTTTCGGAAAGGGATTGGGCTTCTGAAACACCATACCGATTTTGCGGCGGATTTCCACCGGATCGACATCGGGCGCATAAATATTTTTCTCTTCAAAAAGAATTTCTCCTTCGACTCTGGTCCCATCAATCAAATCATTCATGCGGTTCAAAAGCCTCAACAGCGTTGACTTGCCGCATCCTGAAGGTCCGATCAGCGCCGTAACTTTGTTTTTCCCGAACGTCATCGATATATCCGTAAGCGCCCGGCTCTGACCATAATAGAAATTCACATCTTTGAGCTTAATAATCTTATTGATTTCCATGCCTACCACCTTTTATTTCTTCGCATGTAACTTCTGATAATAATCGCAATCAGGTCAATTCCCAGCACGACAGAGACTAAAACAAGCACCGTTCCGAACTGGATGGGACGGGTGGCTTCGATGTTGGTACCCGCTGTAGCCAGGACATAGATATGATACGGCAGGGCCATGACCTCGTCAAAAATCGATCCCGGGAGTTTTGCCGTGAAATACGCGGCAGCTGTGAACATAATCGGGGCCGTTTCGCCCGCAGCTCTACCTATTCCTAATATGGAACCGGTCAGAATACCCGGCATGGCGTTGGGTAAAACGATCCGGTAGGTCGTCTGCCATTTGGAAACACCTAAAGACAGAGATGCTTCACGAAAGGTCTGCGGCACCGATTTGAGAGCTTCCTCTGACGCGCCGATGATTGTCGGTAAGATCAGAAATCCTAACGTCAAAGAACCGGACAGAATGCTCGATCCAAATTTCAGAAAAATGACAAAGAATCCCAAACCGAACAGGCCGAAAACAACCGACGGCACGCCGGCCAGGCAGTTGATGCCCACTTTCAGAAAACGGATAACCCTGCCCTGTTTCGCATATTCC
>PHAT01000050.1 GCA_002840435.1 Deltaproteobacteria bacterium HGW-Deltaproteobacteria-6 | reverse complement strand
CCTGATTGCCCATCTGGAAAGATTGGGGATTACGGTCAAGTCCCATGCCAGCAGTTTGGAAGAGAGCGAGGTCGAAAGAGTCAGGACTGACTTGCAGACCACGTCTCCGAGACAGATTGTTGAGGAAAGAATAAAAACGACGGTTATTCGCCGCCGTACGGTCCGCACACCGGTTGAGCCGGTCCCGGTTGAAGCTCCCGATGAAGCAAAAGAAGAACCCGCTGAAGGAAAAACCGCTCCGGCTGCCGCTCCGAGAAAAGAGGCGGTTGCAGGCGCTGCGGAAATACCCGGGGCAGAAAAGGCAAAAGAAGAGGTGTCGACCGCTCAACCGGGTGTTCCTACCGAGGACGTGAAGAAAGACGTGTCGGCCGCGGGACCGGTTGAGGAATTAAAACCGGATCAGTCGGTGCCTGAAAAGATTCCGGAAGCACCCAAAAAGCCGCCGGTAATTCTCCCCGTTCGGCCGCCGATGATGTCCAGGCATAAAATCACTAAGCCCGAAGAGAAAAAAGAAATTCCGGCAAAAGCCCCCCAGAAGCCGGGGGAAAAAGTTATTGTACCGCCACCCGAAAAAATCATTAAAAGGGAATTTGAAAAGCCCAAGAAAAAAGGCAAGGGGCCGGTGGAAGTCTTTATTGAAGAGGAAAAAGAGGTCCCGCGCCGCAAGATTCTGGAAAGAAAAATCGACAAGAAGATCAAAGTCATTGAAGATGATCGGGACGTGGCATTCAGCAAATGGCGCGAAGAGAAAAAGGCCGCACCGGTCAAGATGAAGAAAACCGAAATTACGGTACCAAAAGCCATCAAGCGCCGCATTCGTGCGGGTGAAACGATTACGACGGGAGAACTGGCCAAACGGATGGGCGTTAAGGCCGGCGAGGTCATCAACAAGTTGATGGCAATGGGCGTAATGGCCACCATCAATCAGTCTATTGATTTTGACATTGCCACGCTGGTAGCCTCTGAGTTCAGTTTTCAGGTGGAAAAAGCGGAGATGGAATTTGGGGATACCATGCTGAAATCTCAGACGGTCCCGGAAAATCTCAAACCGCGCGCGCCGATCGTCACGATCATGGGTCACGTTGATCACGGTAAAACATCGCTGCTGGACGCGATCCGTCAGACCAATGTGATTGACGGCGAAGCA
>PHAT01000049.1 GCA_002840435.1 Deltaproteobacteria bacterium HGW-Deltaproteobacteria-6 | reverse complement strand
GATTTTGCCTATGGATTCCCGCACCAGACGGGTAACCTGACGGCCGGCGGCCTCAAATCCCCTCCGAATAATTCTGTTTTTTCCCTCACGCAGTGTGAGGCTGAGCCAGGTGCTTTTGTCATTGATCTTTTCGATATTCAAATTTTCCGGTTTGAATACCGTATCCGGCAATTTGACGCCGTTTATGATTTGTTTTAATTCCTCTTTGTTTAAACGGCCGGAAATCTTAACACGGTAGTTTTTGGGGACCTGAAAACGGGGATGTTGAATCTTTTGCGCAAAGTCTCCGTCATTGGTCAAAAGTAAAAGCCCTGAAGAATCATAGTCAAGCCGTCCGATCGGGTAAACCCTTTCCGGGACGTCTTTGACCAGGTCCGCAACGGTTGGTCTTTTCTGCGGATCGGACATTGTTGTGACATATTCCGCCGGTTTATGCAGCGCAATGTAGCAGCGGGTTGTTTCCAGGGAAATGGTGTTGCCGTCAACCCGGATAACGTCTTTTCGGGGATCAGCTTTGACGCCCAGTTCGGTTACAATTTCTCCATTGACGCTAACACGCCCTGATGTAATCAGTATCTCGGCATGGCGTCGCGAATCAATGCCCGCTGCGGCTATAATCTTCTGAAGACGTTCTTTCATGAATCGATGTCATCCTCGGAAATGACCTCGGAAATGACCTCGGAAATCTCCTCCCCGGCGGATTCCTGAGGAATTGCTTCCTGTCCGCCGGTGTTTTCCTCAAGAGTTTCCAGGTCAAGCATTCCCTGCTGTTCGGTAATTTCGGTCAGTTCCCTCATGGTCGGCAGGTCCGCCAGTTCCTTGAGATTGAAGACTTCCAGGAATTTCTTCGTGGTGCCATAGATGATCGGTTTTCCCGGTACGTCCTTGCGCCCTACGATGCGGATCAGTTTCTTTTCCAGAAGGCCCTTGAGCGGCGCACTGACATCAACACCCCGAACGCTTTCGATTTCCGCTTTCACAATCGGCTGCCGGTAGGCAACGATCGCCAGCGTTTCGAGCGCCGCCGGAGACAGGGATCCGGGTCTGGTGCCTTTGAGCTTTTTCACCCAGACAGCCACCTGGGGCCTTGTGCGAAACTGAAAACCGCCCGCAACCTCCTGTATGCTGATGCCGCTCTGGCGCTCTTCATAT
>PHAT01000048.1 GCA_002840435.1 Deltaproteobacteria bacterium HGW-Deltaproteobacteria-6 | reverse complement strand
GATCGGTACATCGCTCATGTTTTCCATGCCGCCGGCAATGACAACTTCATTGTCACCTGCCTTAATGCTGGCCGCGGCAAGCGCGATGGCTTTCATGCCGGAGGCGCAGACTTTATTAATGGTGAATGCGGTCGTTTCCTTGGGCAAACCCGCGCGAATCATGGCCTGACGCCCGACATTCTGACCCTGCCCCGCTCCGATGACATTGCCGATGATGACTTCATCCACGGCGATTTCTTTGAGATTGTCGGCCCATTTGGAATATTGCTGTTCAATCGGGGAGAGTCCCTCATTCTTCGCCGTGTCCGGCGCGTCATTTTTTGCATTGGCCGGCAATGCCGGTTTGAGCCCTGCTTTGACTAGCGTTTCGCGAATCACAAGAGCACCCAGATCCTTCGCGGGGACATCTTTCAAAGAGCCGCCAAAGGCTCCGACCGCGGTGCGCACACCGTTGACAATGACTGCGTTTGACATAATATTGCTACCTCCTTGTTCTCGATAGTGTGACATCATTTCAATGACATTTTTATAATTCAAAAGCCTGCGGCGATTGACTAATCTTGTTTAAAAAATCGCGGGGAGTATTTCACAATTGAGACGTTATGGCAAGAATGTTTTACCCCTTTGTGTTTTCAAAAAACATGCGCCTGGCACATGGCCTGCATGCTGTCGTCCCTGAATCATGCATGATATTTTTCGGTTGACGGAAACATCACCTGTTGATCATGGACGGCCCGTTAAGCGGGTCTTTCGGCCTGAGGCGCAGCAAGATTGAAGTGCAGAAAAATCGCATCGGAATCGTAAGTGCGGGTGATTTCGACCTTTGATTTCTCAAAAACTCTCAGCATGGCTTCATTCCGCGGGAGGACATAGGCGATAAATTCCCTAATCCCCCGGTCCCTGGCAATTTTGACCAGATAGTTCATCATAAATGTGGCAACGCCTTTTCCCTGAAATTCCTCATCAACAATAAAAGCGATTTCATGGGCGCCTTCCCGTTTTCCGTATGCATACCGGGCCTCCGCGATAATTCTTTCGTTACGGCCCTTTTCCACGATGGCGACAATTGACAATGTTTCATGATAATCAATATTGACGTATTTCTGCATTTCCTTGTGGGGCATGACGGGTTTATTGGCAAAATACCGGAAATAT
>PHAT01000047.1 GCA_002840435.1 Deltaproteobacteria bacterium HGW-Deltaproteobacteria-6 | reverse complement strand
ATTGGAATCTTTATTTTTTGTACGGAAGTGCTTCGGATCAATACCCATTTTCGATATCTTGTACTGAACAATACGTTTCGTCGTACCCAGCATTTTTGCTGCCTTGGTCTGATTGCCGCCCGTTTCCGTAAGCGCATCGACAATCAGCGTTCTTTCCTGTGCTTCAACAACGGAAGAAAGCTTGCTGCGATCTTTGCGGTCCGGTTCTCTTTCTTTGATCTGCAATGACGGCGGCAAATGCACACAGTCCACAAGATCGGTCTTGGTCATTAACACAGCCCGCTCCATACAGTTTTCCAGTTCGCGGACATTTCCCGGCCATTTATGGGACAAAAACACTTCAATGGCCGCGGTCGAAATTCTTTTGACTTTTTTACCCATTTCTTTGTTGTATTTCAGAAGAAAATGATCGGCCAGAAGGATCACATCACTGCCCCGTTCACGAAGTGGCGGTAAATAAATGGGGAAGACATTCAGTCGATAGAACAGATCGGCACGGAAACGGTCGGACAAAATATCCTGTTCAAGATTCCGATTGGTGGCGGCAATGATCCGGACGTTGACATTGATTACTCGTGAAGACCCCAGCGGTTGAAATCTCTTTTCCTGCAAAACGCGAAGCAACTTGACCTGTGCAGCAGCGGAGAGTTCACCGACCTCATCCAGAAATATCGTACCGCTATTGGCCTCTTCGAAGCGCCCGCGTCGCTGCGTGAGCGCGCCGGTAAAAGCGCCTTTTTCGTGACCGAATAACTCACTTTCAATCAGCGTATCGGGAATCGCAGCGCAGTTGACCTGGACCATCGGTCCGCCTTTGCGCGAAGAGTTGTTATGAATGGCCCGGGCAACGAGTTCTTTGCCGGTCCCCGTTTCGCCGGTAATCAAAACCGTGGTATTGGAATCGGCAACCTGCGCCACCAATCCGAAAACTTCCTGCATGGCTTTGGAATGACCGATAATGTCCATCGAGGGTGCGTGACCACTGCCAACAATTTTACGAAGGCGCCGGTTTTCTTCTTCCAGTGCCCGGATATGTACGATCTTTGCCATTAATTCGGCAACCGCAGAAAGCATCGCCAGTTCCTTATCCAGGTCTTCAACCTCCCTGGCAACCTTGTCAGCGGACAAAACGCCGACCACTTCTCCGTCATACATAATCGGG
>PHAT01000046.1 GCA_002840435.1 Deltaproteobacteria bacterium HGW-Deltaproteobacteria-6 | reverse complement strand
GGAAATCTCGCAGTATGCCTTTACCCGTATGGATGGGGCATGGTTTCTGGCGCTTGCAAAAAAGTTTGGCGTCGAGACGGCCTGGGAAATGGACGTGGAAGCCTGGAAACAATTTTCCTATGTTTTCGGTAAAAATCTCAGGAAAAAATACATCCGGAATCCGGTCTGGCCGGAAAGCTTTCTGGATGCGATGGATATTTTCAGCCGGGTTTTAAAGATCGAGGGACGGGTCATTACCGTAAAGGGGGATCAGATCACGGTCCGCATTACGGATTGCGAAACACAGAAAGCAATTGCCAAAGCCGGCGTTGCCGACTGCGGTATTGTCACGATTCATACATACGAACGAATTGTCGGCGGCCTCTTTGAGAATGAAATAAAAGTCCGCGCGGTCCACACAAAAAATTTGAACCACGGCGATGACTGCTGCGAAGTCATTATCACCCGCTGTTGATCGTTCCATACTTTTTTTACAACGAGCGTTATAAGGTTCTTGACGTGACCCTGCTGGTATGATAACGACTTCAATCAACCCTGGGAGTCCTGGTTTAAAGGCACAGACGTCGATAATTTAGAATCGAGGAAAAAAATATGGCAGAAAAATTTATCAGTGAACGAAATTTGAAGTTCTTATTGTACGAACTGAACGACACCGAAGCATTGCTCAAGTATCCCCGCTATGCCGACCACAGCCGGGACGTTTTCGACATGATCATGGATACGGCAATGAGGATGGGCAAAGATCTCTTCAAACCTCTTTTCGAGGAAATGGACCGTAAGGCGCCTGAATATGTGAAAGGCGAGGTCAAGGTGCATCCCAGGGTCCGCGACATCATGCGTGAGGCGGGTTTGGGCGGATGGATTGCGTCGACTTTCCCCTATGATGCGGGTGGTCAGCAGCTGCCGTTTACCATCGGTGTTTTTCTGCCGACGGCCATTTTTGGCGCGGCAAACTACTCCGCAGCCGTTTATCACGGCCTGACGCACGGTGCGGCCGGTTTGATTGTTTCATACGGATCACAGGAAATGAAAGACACTTATTTGCCCAAAATGATTGCGGGCGAATGGCAGGGGACGATGGCGCTTACCGAGCCGCAGGCGGGCAGTTCGCTCACCGATCTTACCACGACGGCGACGCCGACAGATCAGGGGTACTACAAGATCAAGGGTCAGAAG
>PHAT01000045.1 GCA_002840435.1 Deltaproteobacteria bacterium HGW-Deltaproteobacteria-6 | reverse complement strand
GCCACGGTTCGTTCACCTCGTTTTATTTTTTCGGGGGAACATTCCCCATTAAAGAAAATATTTTTCCGTTGCGATATCAATGAAACAGTCAAAGATCATTGTCATTCACATCCGGCACTTCGGTGCCTGCTGTATGGCACTCATGCTGGAATTGCCCGACTCATTTATATAGTAGAGCAATAGGTGTGCCAGACATTCTGAAAAACAATAAAATGCTGATTCCCTTGATTAATTTAAAAATATAGGGGAAAAACTGCAGACCTCAGGAATGACCTGGATGTCGTTTTGAAAGACTGCCCGGATTGCGTGTAACACGCCAGATACAGACTGCATAAGGCATAAAAGACAATGACGTTTATGTCATGGGGTACGGCGGAAATGTCATGGTTGATTTTATGTTTACTGAGGTTTAATCCCGCTCACGCGGGACGAGCGTTAATTCTCTGTAGCTTGCTACGAAACGGTTAATCCTTGCCGGGCGGCAAAGTTCCGGCTTATCAGGAGTCACCTTTTGTCCCGGCCAGCTTTCGCTGGAGCTGCCTGAGCGTGATTCCCAGAATGCGGGCGGCTTCACGGCGGTTTCCGCCGGTGGAATGTAAAACAAACATCACATGAGCTGCATCATTTTCCTTGAGTGTACAAAGGCTGCGACCCGACAGGGACGGTTGAGATTCCATCGCCGGATTGTCTCCCAGATGCACGGGTAGAATGACCGGGCCCTCGGCAAGTAAAACGGCGTTTTCTACGATCTGCGAAAGTTCACGAATATTCCCGGTATAGTCTCTGCACGCAAGCACATTCATGGCTTCGGGGCTGAACCCTGAAATGTTTTTATTGTGGCGCACACAGGCATTCTGTAAAAAATGAGCCGCAAGCAGCGGGATATCGTTTCTTCTTTCCCTGAGCGCCGGCAGGCAGATATATGCGGATTTCAAACGATAAAGCAGGTCTATTCGGAAATGACCTTCCTGGCAGGCGCGGTCCAGTTCTTTATTGGTTGCCGAGATCAGCCGGACATCCACATGCACGGGGTGACCGGCACCAAGCGGCGTGAACGTTTTATCTTCCAATACACGCAGGAGTTTGGATTGAAGACCGATAGGCAGTTCACCAATCTCATCGAGAAATAAAGTGCCGCCATCCGCCTGTTTAAAGAAACCATGATGAGAACCATCCGCACCGGTGAATGCGCCTTTAACATGTCCGAAAAACTGGCTTTCG
>PHAT01000044.1 GCA_002840435.1 Deltaproteobacteria bacterium HGW-Deltaproteobacteria-6 | reverse complement strand
GGAGAGTGATTTGTCACGCAGTCTTTTGGCAACGGGTTTTCCTTATGACATCCGGGTCAGCGCGGATAATAATCTGGATTTTTTCAATGCGATGGCGGTAAGGGTGCAGGCCATCCGGCGTGCCGGCGCCGCCGCATTGGATCTGGCCTATCTTGCCGCGGGTCGGTTTGACGGTTTCTGGGAGCTGAAACTCAAACCCTGGGACACCGCTGCGGGCTGTTTGATGGTTACGGAAGCAGGAGGCGTCATTTCTGATCTGGCCGGTGGAAAATGGAATCTTTATTCACCGGGTCTTGTTGCGAGCAACGGGTTGATACACGATCAGATGATGAAAGTTCTACAAAACTAGTTCATGGTTCATAGTCAATGGTGGGTATTGGCTAACCAAGAACCGTTCACCATCCTAATCACGAGAAGAATTTCACGAAGACCTTTCTCGTTCTCGGTCCGTCGAATTCACAAAAGAATATCGACTGCCAGGTTCCTAAAACCACATGCCCATTTTCAATAATGACCATTTCCGACGCGCCGACCAGCGAGGATTTGACATGGGCAGCGGAATTGCCTTCCGCGTGCCGGTAATTCGAAGATAGCGGAACGGCACGGTCAAGGGCCGCCAAAATGTCACGGGGCACGTCCGGGTCGGCATTCTCGTTGATCGTTATCGCAGCGGTGGTGTGGGGCGTGTAAACCAGCCCGATGCCGGAATCAATTTTTGCCTCGTGCGCCGCTTTCTGCACTGCCGCGGTGATGTCGATCATCTCAAAGCGTGCGCGGGTCTGAAGAGAAATCTCTTTCATGGGGAATCCGCTGCTGATGGAGAAGCATTTTTGATTGCTGAGTAAATATCGCTGATAATCTCCCGGGAGAGATGCTGCATGGCCCGACTTGCAGCATCGCAATATCCTTGTGGCGAAGATTCCTGCAGGGGTTCCGTCCGAACATATTTTTTCTGAAAGATTGTTCTTTTGCCAGCCCGATTCACTCGGGAGTCCTGCAGGGCGATGGTCATCCTGATAATGGCGGTCTTACCGCTTTTATTGATGCTGAGCAGAAATTCTTCGATGCCGCCTGAAACGATAAAGCGTCCCTCCTGGACTTCCTGATAGGAAAAAACTGTCTGGAAAAGACCGCTTCCCGTCATGTCGTCGAGAATCCGGTCGGCTATCATGTCCGCGGGATTGACGGCCCAGCGGGAATAATTAAAGGAGTCTATCTTGT
>PHAT01000043.1 GCA_002840435.1 Deltaproteobacteria bacterium HGW-Deltaproteobacteria-6 | reverse complement strand
AAATGGCGATACCATTGATGATTACTCTCACATCTTTCTGGATGAAATCGAAAGCTGTCTGGCCAAAGCATTCTTTATGCTGCTGGACTTTGACCAGGCCGGTCACAAACGCAGCGAAAGATATGAAAAGCTGATTCACGACGGAATCATCACTCCCGAGCAAATGAATTACGCGGTAAAGGCATCTTTTACAACAAAAGAAGATCTGGCAACGATTCTAATGCAGCGGTACGATATTTCGAAAGATGAAATAGGCGCGGCACTGTCGGATCACTTCTCATTTCCCTTTCGAGCCTATAGCGACGACTTGCCTGTCATCAGAGATCTCCTTTCCAGCCTTGACAAGTCATCACTGGTCGATATGCTCTGGTTTCCTCTAAACGTGGTGAAGGGTAAAATCCATGTGCTTGTGGAAGACCCTTCAAACCTTACCAAACGGCGAGAAATCGAAAAAATGCTGGAAACGGATTCCGTTATTTACGAGGTTGCCCTGTCCAGTGACATCCTGAGGCTGATTAATCGTTACTATTCAGAAAATGACGAAGAAATGCAGGCAGAACCGGCAGTCCAACAACTTTTTTCAGAGCATCCGCCCGTACCCGATCAAAGAGTTTTGACTCGTCCTGAAACGATCGCGAAGCCGGCTATCCAGATTGAGCCGGAAAGCGTGATCGTTCCCGAGGCCGAAGACGCGTCCCGAACAAACGTCACTTTTTTGTCCGGCATCACACAGGCTGAGGCTCTGGCACCTGAACCAGCCCCTGAAACCGCTGTGCAAAAACATTATCGCACGGAAGTAAAACGGTCCGAGGAGTCATTGCAAGCCGCAGCCATATTCCTTCGGGATATATTTCCAAAGGATGTGGATCATGAAACCCTGGATGAACCCACTGCTGCTGCGTCCGCTGAAGCTACTGCGTCGGTGCCCCAACCCCATATTCTCCCCTTATTCACCGATATTATTTATGATGCATACAACCGTCGTGGTTCCGATATTCATTTTGAACCGGATGCTGCGGGCAAAACAATTCACTTACGCATCCGTGTTGACGGCCAGTGTTTGAAAAACAAGACAATAACCATTGAAGAATATGAAATGATAGTAGATCAGGTGAAGCAATTAGCCAATCTCAGCGGAACAAGACAACCCCCCATTCAGCATGGGAACCTGACATTAACAAGACCTTCGGGAAACGCCATCCACATGAGGGTGACCTTTATTCCGACACACGCCGGCCTCGAAGACATGGTGATCCATATCTCGGCCAAAGCTA
>PHAT01000042.1 GCA_002840435.1 Deltaproteobacteria bacterium HGW-Deltaproteobacteria-6 | reverse complement strand
CCTCGACCGCAATTTGAGAACCCAGAATTTTCCGGGCAAGCTGCTGGGGTATATGTATCACTCCATGCCGATACTGGCCAGTATAAACCCGGGCAATGACTTGAAAGATATACTGGAAAATAATAATGCCGGTTTAGTTTGCATCAATGGTGAAGACAGCCTGCTGGTTTCCAGTGCCAGAAGATTGGCAGGCAGCGAGACGCTGCGCCGCCAATTGGGGTTGAACGCCCGTGCTCTTCTGGAGAGCACGTTTTCGGTTTCGAAGGCTGCACAGCAAATCTTATCTCATTTCACAAGGATGGATTAACCCATGTCGCGCTCCCTCCGCATATTGATTACCGGCGCTACCGGTGCGGTAGGTCCAGTTGTGGTACGGGCCGTTCACGACGCGGGCTATGCTGTCCGTACGTTGTCGCTGGACACCCCGCCTGTTGGAATCTGGCCTGATGGCGTGGAGGCTGTCATTGGCGATGTTACCGATGTGTCTGACGTGCGGGCTGCTATGGATGGAGTGGATGCCGTCATTCATATGGCGGCGCTTCTGCATATTGTTCATGTTTCTCCTGAAATTCGCGAAAAGTATCAGAAAATCAATGTAGGGGGAACAGGCAATATAGTGGATGTGGCGGCTGAGGCTGGTGTAAAGCGCATTGTTTTGTTCAGTACCATTGCTGTTTACGGACAGTCCGGAGGCCGAATCTTAACGGAAGATTCAAAGCCCTGTCCTGACACATTCTACGCCCGGACCAAACTTCAGGCGGAGGAGATCGTCCTGAATGTGAGAGGAGCGGATGGTCGGCCATCGGGAATCGTCTTGCGGTTTGGTGCGATTTACGGTTCCCGCATCAAGGGAAACTATGAGCGCATGACACATGCCTTGGCGAATCATCGTTTTATTCCCATAGGGAACGGATTAAACCGGAGAACGCTGATTTATGATAAGGATGTCGGCCGTGCCGTCGTGCAGGCTGTTTTTCATCCTGAAGCGGCAGGTAGGCTATTCAACGTGACCGATGGCAGTTTTCATACCATGAATGCAATTATCGAAGCGGTTTGTTCGGGACTCGGACGCAGGCCGCCCCGCTTATCATTGCCTGTAGAGCCGACACGAACGCTGGTCCGTTTTATGGAATCGGGAATCCGCGCTGCCGGTTTCAAGTCGCCGGTGACGGCAGAGATGATGGATAAATATACGGAAGATATTGCCGTTGACAGTAGTCGTTTTCAAAAGGAAATCGGTTTTGTGCCACACTATGATTTAAAGACCGGGTGGAAAGAAACGATCCTGGAAATGCGTCAGGTTGGCGGGAGGCAG
>PHAT01000041.1 GCA_002840435.1 Deltaproteobacteria bacterium HGW-Deltaproteobacteria-6 | reverse complement strand
CATTTCCCTGCCTTTCCGTAATAACGTAGCAGATTACCACTTTTCATTCAATTAGTCAATGATTAATACAATTTACTGAAATGCTTCATAAATGTCAGCCTCAGGGTGCCCGTTATATGTCTAGGGCAGATACGGCAGAGGATTCTGTGCTTTACCATTGCGGCGGATTTCAAAATTGATATAGACGCCTCCTTTTTCATCCATTTCTCCGGCCTGAGCAATGGTTTCACCCTTTTTGACAGTTTGATCAGCCTTGACATGTCTTTTTCTGACATGCGTATAAACCGTCGCAAAACCATTTGAATGACGGATGATGATTGTTTCTCCAAAATCTTTCAAATTAGCCGAAAAAATAACGGTCCCCCGGGCAGCCGCTTTTACAGGTGCTCCCGCCGGGCAGGCAATCTTGATCCAGTTGTGGTACGTTTTGTTCGGCTGAACCCCGAAACTTGTTTTTACCTTTCCCTTGACCGGCCATACCAGTTTGCTGTTATCCGGATAGGCTTGATCATTTGTTTCGACTGCCGAACGTTTGTCTTCATCGGCTCCATCAGTCACCTGAGGGGTTCGGGTGGGCGCCCCTTCGGGCCTGGCATCCGATGGTCCGGTCAAAACCGGTGCGGGTGTCTTTTCCCGCTCTGAAGCCTTTTCCTCCCGCCATACGGTGCTTCTACGGTTATCCGTATCGGCCATTTTTGCGGCCGCGATCACGTCGTCTATCACCTTCACGGCATCGGGGATAAAGATAACAGAACCCACCTTAATATTCGAAACATCTTTGATGTTATTGATTTTTGCCAGTTCCTGCAGGCTGATCGAATAAGCGCGCGATATGCTGTATACCGTTTCGCCTTTTTTGACTATGTGATACACACCTTTTACCGGTGCTTTTTGAACTTGCGGTCCGGTGCAGGCAATCAGTAAAGACAAGCCGAAGAGTGTTATCAAGAAAAAAGTAAAACACTTTTTCCACCTTTGGGCCGGACGATCACAGGCTTGTCGCATCAGGATTTCCATCCACTCTCACCTATCAGGCTGACAAAACGAACCCCGCCCAGGTCTTCCTTTTTCATTTCTGCTGGATTGTCCACGGAGCGCGTCAGTTTATACAAGGTCTGAACATCACGGCTGCCAACGGGAACAACGAGCCTGCCTCCCGGGACAAGCTGATCTGCCAGAAACGGAGGAATCTGCGGAGCGGCGGCCGTTGTGATGATCGCATCAAAAGGTGCTTCCTCCCTCCAGCCATAAGAACCGTCTCCAACACGAATAGCGACATTGTAGCAGTTGAGTCTGTCCAGAATTTTTCTTGCCCGCGTGGCCAGTGCT
>PHAT01000040.1 GCA_002840435.1 Deltaproteobacteria bacterium HGW-Deltaproteobacteria-6 | reverse complement strand
CTATTTTTACAGTATTGAGAAAATCACGCTCGAAGGCGAAAAGATTTATTTTGGAGTTGATGAGTCGCTGTCCGGCCAGAAGGCGCCGGAAGACATCAAAGATCCGAAAAGCGATGAGGTCATTGTTAAAAAAGGCCGCAAACTCACCAAGCCCCTGCTAAAGAAAGTCATGGATGCGGGTGTTAAGCGCGTGGCCGTTAAAGAAGCCGATTTGACGGGGAAAATTCTTTCCTCGGATGTTCATGATCCGGCCACTGGAGAAATCCTTTTCAGGTGCAACGAAGAACTGCCGTTAAACGGACTTGAGATTGCCCAGGAAAAGGGAGTGAAAGAGCTGAAATTCATCCACATCGATGAAGATCTGGACAACGCTTCCATTCGCGATACGCTCCTGATGGATCATATTGAATCCGCGGAAGATGCGATCATGGAGATCTATAGACGGCTCCGTCCCAGCAATCCTCCGACACCGGAAACCGCCGCTAAGTTTTTCAGCAGTCTCTTTTTTGAACCGGAGACTTACGATTTGTCGGATGTCGGCCGGGCGAAGATGAACTATAAGCTGCGCCTGAATGTGTCGACGGACTTAACCGTTCTGCGAAACGAAGATATTCTGGCATCCGTCAAATATCTAATCGATTTGAAAAACGGTTTGGGGGAATGCAGCGTGGATGATATTGACCATCTGGGAAACCGCCGCGTGCGTTCTGTCGGCGAACTCATTGAAAATCAGTATCGCATTGGCCTTGTACGCATGGAAAGGGCCATTAAAGAAAAAATGAGCCTGCAGGATATAGAAACCATGATGCCGCACGATCTCATCAATGCCAAACCGGTATCTGCGGTGGTAAACGAATTTTTCGGTTCCAGCCAACTTTCCCAGTTTATGGATCAAACCAATCCGCTCTCCGAAATTACCCATAAACGCCGTTTGTCCGCGCTGGGGCCCGGTGGGCTGACGCGGGAGCGTGCCGGATTTGAAGTTCGTGACGTTCATTCAACCCATTATGGCCGCATCTGCCCGGTTGAAACGCCGGAAGGGCCGAATATCGGATTGATCGTATCTCTCAGTACGTATGCGCGTGTCAATGAATTTGGCTTCATCGAAACACCCTACCGCTTGGTTGATAACGGGAAAGTGTCCGATGAAGTAAAATTTATGACGGCCATCGAAGAAGAAAATGAAATGATCGCACCTGCCGACCGACCGCTCGATAAAAAAGGAAAATTTGAGGAAGAGCTGATATCCGTGAGAAGAGGGAGCGACTTCGTTTCGGCCATACCGACAGACATCAAAATGATGGATGTTGCACCCAATCAGATGGTTTCCGTGGCGGCGGCGTT
>PHAT01000039.1 GCA_002840435.1 Deltaproteobacteria bacterium HGW-Deltaproteobacteria-6 | reverse complement strand
AAATAGTTTGGCCAGCCCAGTGGCAGAAAGCCTGACAAAAAAATCTTCGGCGTTGTAGTTTTTCCCGGCCGAAAGCAGACTTAATTGTGTATAGCCTTCAGACGTTTTGGCAATACCCAGCATTTCAAAATGCTTCGGAGGGATCTCGAAAGCTCCCGATGATTCTTGACGGATGATTTGCCAGAAAGGTTCAAAAGCATCCGGGGTAAAGCCATTCTCCAGCGCCGCTGCCTCCAGGTTCCGCTTCAATTCCGTCATGCGTTTTTCATTCCAAAAACTGCGCCAGGCCGTAAAATTACTTTGAGCTGACGGCGCAGATGGAAACAAAACGGAAGGCAGAAATACCGGCGCAAGTTTTTCTTTCTGCACATCAGCGGCCAGCAATATCTGAAATTGCTCATTTTTTTTCTGCAATTCTTTAAGGTTTGATGATTCCAGCATAACATAGCATTTGCCGGAAAGATTGCCCCAGGTTTCCTGTAATTTTTGTTCGGACTTGATCGTATCTTTGCTCACCGAATTCATGGACTGCAGATCGACGTTAAAAACGGGCCTGGCAAAAACCAGCATAATCAAACCAAAAACAATGGCGGCAATTAATTTCCATTTTGCCGGTGCAGCTATTTTTATGACAGCATCCATCAGAAAACGATTGGTCTGGCGTTTGGCAGGCGGCATGGCCGGAAATATCTTCGGGAAAATAAAATGGACAAACAGCAGGGCAAATGCCACGCCCAGCGCGGCAAAGACACCAATTTCTGCCAGAATTTTAAAGTCGCTCATCAAAAGTAACAGGAACGCGCCAACAGTCGTCAGAACCCCCAGCAACTCCGCTGACCACACTTCCCTCGCCACCTGCTTCCCATGAGTGGCGTAGGGTTGATCCAGAAACAGCAGATAGGTGATTCCCAGATCTACCGTAAAAGCCATGATCGCGCCCCCAAATCCTACCGCCAGCATGGACATGGATGTAAACAAAAATGAGCAGACAAACAGGGCGGCGATCGCCCCCACGGTCGAAGGCAGGAGTGCCAAAAGGCCGATGAGCGGACGGGGAAAAGCAAAAATGAGCAAGAGCGCGATCCCCAGCGTCGTCAGAATGATCGCCAGCCTGGTGTCACGTTTAGCGACAGTTTCGTTGTCCAGCGCGGCACGGTAGGCGCCAACTGAGGTCAGGGTATATTGATCTTTTAAATCCGTATTGGTTTTCAGTTCCTGCCGACAAGCGTCCAAAAGTTTATCAATTTGAGCGGCTTTTACTGTATCCGTTCCCGATCCGGATATACGGGCAACAATCAGCGCGTGTCTGCCGTCCGCGGAAAGCAGCTGCCCGGAATAAAACTGAGCTTTATTGGCCGGGAGCAGTGTT
>PHAT01000038.1 GCA_002840435.1 Deltaproteobacteria bacterium HGW-Deltaproteobacteria-6 | reverse complement strand
GGCCTGCGCTGCGGAAGTTGCAGGCATCTCTTACGGTCAGATGGGCAGCATGTTCGTGCGACTGGCCGCCCGCCGGCACCCTGTTTTTGGTAAAATGTCAGAACCACAGGAACCGGCAAAAAAGCAATCCGCCATAAAACGTTCCCGCGCCAAAAGAGCTTCTTCCTTTAAAGAACCCCAGGCTTCCTAAGAAAGCCTGCAACATCCACATATCGGGCTTTTCAACCGGCATCCAACATAACATGATGTAAAGATAATTCCTTGATGTTCAAGAGGATTTAGTGATTATTGAGACTAAAAAAAAGATTCCACTTCTTGTTCCAAAGATGGTATAGGGACTGAATCTTAACAAAAATGCATCCTGTTCAGGGGTAATTGTGAATAAAAACATTAAAATTAAGAATCTTCTGAATAAACAGGTGGTTATTCTGGACGGGGCAACCGGCACCGAACTGCAAAAGAACGGATTACCGGCGGGTGCCTGCCCTGAAATCTGGTGTCTGAAAAACCCGTCGGTCATTCAGGATGTTCACGCAGCTTACGTGAAAGCGGGAGCTCAGATTATCTATACCTGCAGCTTCGGCGCAAATCGCTTCAAGCTAAAACAATACGGCGTAAAGAAAGATGTTTATTCGGTGAACCTGGAGCTCGCACGCCTGGCCAGACAGGCTTGCGGAAAAAAAGCGCTCGTTGCCGGGGATATCGGCCCTACCGGTTTATTCGTTGAACCTTTCGGTCCGCTCGGATTTGAGGAAGCCGTGGATGCGTTCAAAGAACAGGCGCGAGGTCTGATCGACGGCGGCTGCGATCTGATCGTGATCGAAACCATGATTGACATACAGGAAACGCGTGCGGCCCTGCTGGCAGTGAAAGAGCTTTCGGATATCTTCACCATGGCGTCCATGACGTTTGAAAAAGACGGGCATACGCTGGGGGGCACTCCTCCGGAGAGTGCGCTCATCACCCTGCAAAGTCTGGGCGCGGATGCCGTGGGGTGCAATTGTTCCGCCGGTCCCGAACAGATGGCGGAGTTTATTGCCGCGATGAAGCCCTACGCTACGGTTCCTCTGCTGGCCAAACCCAATGCCGGAATTCCCCGGCTTGAAGGTTTAAAAACGGTCTTTGACATGGACGCCAAAACGTTTGCCGGCCATGCCCGAAAACTGCTGTCCGCCGGTGCCAATCTGCTGGGTGGATGCTGCGGGACAACACCGGAACATATCGCGGCTTTGGCAAAGGCCATCGGTGGCAGAAAACCGGCAAAACCAAACCGTGCTTCACTAGCCGCCCTGAGTTCCTCGCGGAGCTTTTTGCATCTGGATGAAAATCAACCGCTCTTTGTTATCGGAGAAAGAATCAATCCGACGGGCAAAAAAGCCCTGCAGGAGGAG
>PHAT01000037.1 GCA_002840435.1 Deltaproteobacteria bacterium HGW-Deltaproteobacteria-6 | reverse complement strand
GGAAATGGCGAGGAAACCGACGCTGGTTACGGAAAAGAGAGTAAGCTGATCGATCTTTGCCATCGGCTGCAGGATCACCCCCCAGCGGTAGGATCGCAAAGCCTGCATAAGGACGATAAAAAAAAGAGACAGGGCTGCATAACCAAGATGGATTTTCTTCAAATGGAGAAGGGTTTCGTTGAAGTCAATTCCCCGGACCGAAAAGTAAATCAGAACAATGCCAAGCACGATGCCGAAAATGAGTTTTTTATTCATGAGGATGCCGGGCCGGTCCTTATTATAATCGGGGCAGATCAGCCCTTGGAGAGGTTTTCGGCAATTTTGTCGTGGAGAAGCTGGGAAGACATCTTATTACCAACCAGTCCTACGCGAATACCGACAGAGGTTTGATTTTTTGACCGATAGGTAATATCAAACTTGACCTTTTCATCATTGATGATTGCCGTGATCTTTCCCTGCGCGATTTCTTTTGCGGGTTGAACTTCCGTACCATGCATATCAGCGACCGTTTTTTCGCACGCGTTCCACACTTGATCGAATGAAGCAATGTAGTCGGTCTTCAGTTCTCCGTTGACATAAAAATAAGTTCCCGTACCTGCGCCGATTGCCGCACCTCCGATGAGTACGGCCGTGGCACAGCCTGAAAAAAGAACAAGAACAAATAGACAGACAATGAGACGATATTTATGATATTTCATATTTATCCCTCCGAATCGTTCAATTGAACTGGGTTTAAACATATTGCGGCATGGATTGCAACTCTATATTGTGCGGAACGTCACGAGCTGAGCTTTTCAAATTCTCTCAGCATATCTTCCTGTTTTCTCGTTAATTCGGTCGGAATTTCTACAAAGACTTCAATGATCTGATCTCCGCGGCCATATCCCTGCAAATGAGGGATGCCTTTGCCTTTGAGACGGAATATCCGACCGGTTTGTGTGCCTCTGGGGATTTTAATTTTTTCGGCATCTTTTAAAGTTGGCACTTCAATCGTTGCACCGAGTGCCGCCTGAACGAAGGATATGGGGACGCGACAGATAATGTCGTCTTCGGAGCGCACAAAATAATCATGCTCCTCAACCTGTAAAAAAACATACAAATCACCGCTGGGGCCGCCCTGTTCACCCGATTCGCCCTCACCGCGCAGACGCAGCCGTGAGCCCGTTTCGACACCGGCGGGTATTTTCAGCTCAACCGATTTACGCTGTTTTTCCTTTCCCGTTCCCCTGCAATCATGACATGGTTTGGCGATAAACTTTCCCTGCCCGTGACAATGAGGGCAAGTGGAGCTGATGGTGAAAAAACCGCTCGATTGAAGCACCTGACCTCTGCCCTGACAGGTCGGGCAGGTTGTGGGCGAGGTGCCGGCCGCGGCCCCCGTTCCCTGGCAGGCATGGCAGGTATGGAGCTTC
>PHAT01000036.1 GCA_002840435.1 Deltaproteobacteria bacterium HGW-Deltaproteobacteria-6 | reverse complement strand
TCAGAAATGTGGCTGTAATCGGCCACGGCGGAACAGGCAAAACCTCTCTTTGCGAATCCCTGTTATTTGTCTCCGGGAAAAATGAGCGTCTGGGACGCGTTGACGACGGTTCATCCACCATGGACTTTGAACCGGAGGAGCAGAAAAAACACGTTTCCATATCGTCCGCAGCCAATTTTGTTGAATGGGATAAACATAAAATCAACATCGTCGATACGCCGGGCGACTCCAACTTTACCTTTGACATCAAGTGTTCAATCAGTATCGTGGACAACGCGGTAGTAGTGATTGATTCCGTTGGCGGCGTTGAATTTCAGACACAGAAAGTCTGGGAACTGGCCAATGAATATTCCCTCCCCCGCATGATTTTCATCAATCGCATGGACCGTGAAAGGGCCGATTTCAACAAGGTACTGGAAAGCATCAAAACAAAACTCAAGAAGAAGGCAACCCCCGTCTGCCTGCCCATCGGCGCAGAAGATAAATTTCAGGGGATTGTCGATCTCATTTCAATGAAAGCCTATACGTTCGCCGACAACAAAGGCGTCGGAAAAGCATCAGAAATCCCGGCGGATTTGATGGATGAAGCGAATGCGCTTCGTGCATCCATGGTTGAAGATATCGCGGAGGCCGATGATGAACTGATGAACAAATACCTGGAAGCCGGTGAACTTTCCGCCGATGAGCTTAAAACCGGATTGAAAAAAGGTGTCCTGTCGGGCAGCGTGATTCCCGTAATATGCGGTTCAGCCAGCAAAGGCATCGGCGTGACGATGCTGATGGATCTGGTCGTCAGTTCATTCGCTTCACCCGTTGATCGCGGACCTGTGAAAGGTCATAAACCGGGCACGGACACCGTTGAAGAAAGACAGCCGTCGGAAGATGCTCCTTTTTCCGCCATTGTTTTCAAAACCATCGCCGATCCTTACGCCGGACGTCTGACATTGTTCCGGGTTTATTCCGGCAAGCTTAATTCTGATTCCGCTGTTTATAACTCTTCTAAAAAAATCACGGAAAAATTCGGGCATATATTCTTTCTGGAAGGCAAAAATCAGAAACAGGCGGAAGTCCTTATTCCCGGAGACATCGCCGGCGTCGCCAAACTGAAGGAAACCGTTACCGGCGACACCCTTTGCTTCGAAAAAGCGCCGATTGTCTTCGAAAAAGTAGCCATTCCGCCGCCGATCATGTCTTTTGCCGTAGAACCGAAATCACGCGGTGACGAAGACAAGATTGCTTCTTCCATCCACCGCCTGACGGAAGAAGACCCGACCATTGTTTTTTCTCGCAATGTCCAGACCAAGGAGATGATTCTCTCCGGCATGGGACAGGTGCATATTGAAGTCAACGTAGAAAAAATGAAACGAAAATTCGGTGTTGAAGTCAACCTGAACACACCGAAAGTTCCCTATTTTGAAACCATTAAAGGCAAAAC
>PHAT01000035.1 GCA_002840435.1 Deltaproteobacteria bacterium HGW-Deltaproteobacteria-6 | reverse complement strand
TAAAGAACCTGAATGGCGACTTCGCGCGCCTTTCTCCTGCCCTGCATCTAATCCTCAAATCCCTGAAGAACCGGTTTCTTCCGGCACTTATTCATTAGTATCCGCCCATGAATTCGAAGAGCAAAGAATCTTTATCCAGGAACACCATAAAGACTTCTTACGATTTCTCTCCGCATTCGGAATGACAGACTGTTCACCGTTAAAAACAGGCATCCATCAGGCTACGCGTTCATCTTTTTGAACAGATCAACCATTTCGATCGCCGCCATCGCCGCGTCCGCCCCTTTATTGCCGGACTTTGTCCCGGCCCGTTCAATGGCCTGTTCAATCGTATCCGTTGTCAGGACGCCGAAGACCACCGGAATATCTGCGTCCAGTCCCACATTGGCGATTCCCTTGGACACCTCCGCGCTGACATATTCAAAATGCGGGGTCGCGCCGCGAATGACTGCTCCAAGGCAAATGACCGCGTCAAAGCGAGCGCTTTTGGCGAGTTTTTTTGCCGCGAGCGGCAGTTCAAACGCACCCGGCACTTTGTATATGAGAATATCTTTTTCATCTGCGCCGGCCCGAATCAGCGTATCGACCGCGCCCTCAATTAACCGGCCGCTGATGAAATCGTTGAATCGGCTTGCGGCAATCGCAAACTTCATTCCTTTGGCAACGATTTTCCCTTCAATGATTTTCGGCATGATTTCAGCACCATCCTTATGTTAGTATGAACAAGGGGTTGCAACCCCCTGTTCTCGTTTTCTGCGCGCAATGCGCCTCCTGTTTTTCTTAAAGCTCCAGTATATGACCCATTTTTCTTTTCTTGGTTGTCATGTAACGGATATTGGTCTCATTGGGCGGTATCTCAATCGGCACACGCTTGCTCACTTCTATACCGTATCCCTCGAGTCCGACAATCTTCTTGGGATTATTGGTCATCAGTTTCATCCTGTGCACACCTAGATCGGCCAGGATCTGCGCACCGATGCCGTAATCCCGCAGGTCCGCCTTGAAACCCAGCGCAATGTTCGCCTCAACCGTATCGTGGCCCTCATCCTGAAGCGCGTAGGCTTTAATTTTATTAACCAGGCCGATCCCCCGCCCTTCCTGCCGCATATAAACGATGACGCCCTTGCCCTCTTCCTCAATCATTTCCATCGCCCGGTGCAGCTGATCACCGCAATCGCAGCGGGCAGACGCAAAAATGTCGCCTGTGCAGCATTCCGAATGCACACGTACAAGCACCTCATCAGTCTTTTTGATTTCGCCTTTGACCAGCGCGATGTGCTGCATGTCGTCAACATCGTTTTCATACACGATGACTTTAAAATCGCCTCCATAGAGCGTCGGCATGGTCGCCTCGGCCATGCGCCGGATCATCGATTCATTCTGCATCCGGTAATCAATCAGATCGGCAATGGTAACGATTTTCAGATTGTGCTCACGGGCAAATATTTCCAGATCCGG
>PHAT01000034.1 GCA_002840435.1 Deltaproteobacteria bacterium HGW-Deltaproteobacteria-6 | reverse complement strand
GCGATAAATTTCCCGACATGATGGTGGGGATTTCTCTGTGGGGAGGCGGTGAAGACGAAAAAATTCTTCGGGGCAAAGACACATTTGCCATATCCAGCAGAAATTACGAAGGGGATCCCTATACTTACTATCTTTACACCGTAACCCCCAAACAGGTGGGGAAAATTGAGCCGGTCATTAAACGCATTGAGGATGTCGGTCTGAAAGTGCATCTTCAGCTTCTGTCTAATGATGAGGGCGTGGACGGATTTCACTGGCGGGAGGGTGAGCTTCGTGATCTGCGTGTGGAGATGGACGAGATGCTGGAGAGGTATCCGCAGACGGTCATATCCAGTAGATATTATCATGAGGTGATTACTACCGGCATAATGCTGGGCCGCCGCTTCGGCTGGCGTGAATGTCCCTCGGTGACCGAATCATTGGATAACAGGCAACCACCTGTGCACCGCCTGATTCATTTTTACCGCTGGGCGGCCGACTTGAAGACGGTTCATCGATGCTGCACGTCCGCCACGCGTGATTGTGCCACCTGCAAGGACGGCGCGGCACATATGAGCTGGATCATGGTGAATAAACGCGATCATATCATTAGCACGCAGGATCTGCAGAACTGGATTGAAGTATACGAGATGTTCGCCAAGCTCTACCGGCTGATTCCGTGGTAGAGGGAGGCTGAAGACTGTCAGACTTTAGACTATCAGACAAAAGCCATAAACTGTATCGGATCCATCATAGAAATTCTTTTTTATCTTTAAAATCAAAAAAAATTATAATTGATATTTTTAGAAAGCTCTTGCATGATAATCTATGCGATCGTTGCGGGATTGATTCCCGGTGAAGCATGAAAAGAGGGTGAATACAACGTGTTGAAAAAAACGTTCATACTGGGCTATGACACTGTTTCTTCCCTGGGAACGGATCTGGAAAGTCAGTGGCGGCGAGCTGTTCAGGGCGAGAGCGGTATCGGGCCGCTGACGCGATTTCCCCTGACCACTGATTTTCCCGTGCGTGTGGCCGGTCAGGTGGGCGAAGTGGATATCCGGTCCTATCCGTTTTTACAGCCTCGCGAAATGGCGCACTGGACGTCGCCGATTTACCAGTACGCCCTGCTGGTGGTTCATCGGGCGCTGAAGATGAGCGGAGTGGAAATTACCGCCGACATCGCGCCTCGTGTGGCCGTCACGTTCAGTTCCGCCGTCGGCGGCTTGGATGCGGTTTTAAAAGCCGACCGCCAGATGATTGCAGATAACAAATTGCCGCATCCCTTTGCCAATCCCAATTCCTGCATCAACATGGTCGGCGGAAAGGTTTCCATCCTGACCAGGGCTACGGGTCCTATCAGTTCAACGATTACAGCCTGCGCCACCGGCGTGACATCCATGATTATCGGCGAGATGATGCTCAAACTCAATCTGGCGGATGTGGTCATCGCCGGCGCGGTGGACTGCCCGCTGGTCGAACCGATTCTG
>PHAT01000033.1 GCA_002840435.1 Deltaproteobacteria bacterium HGW-Deltaproteobacteria-6 | reverse complement strand
CTCGGCGCGCGCGCCGGTAAAGGCGCCCCGTTCATATCCGAAAAGCTCGCTTTCGATCAGGCTGTCCGGAATGGCTGCGCAATTGACATCTACCAGCGGTTTGCCCCTGCGGCTGCTCCTCTGGTGGATGGCACGTGCCAGAATTTCTTTACCCGTACCGCTTTCCCCGATAATAAGAACCGATATATCCGATTGAGCGGCCCGCTGGGCGGTCATCAAAGCATCCCGAAAAGCGGCATTGTTACCGATCAGTTCGTCAAATGCCGCTCCCAGCTTTTCCCCTGCCGGATTCTTCCGTGCAACAGCCGGACCACCGGCCTCATTTTTCTTATCTTTGCGCTGATCGCTCATATCCGCCATACAATCCATATTGTTTATTTAATATACAATATAATTGGTATTGTATACAATAAATACATCTTTGTCAAATACATCAGCAACAATTTATCGGCATGGCTGATCCGTCCCAGTGTCGCACACGGTAATATCATTGGCCGGGTAGTACCCGGGGGCCATTTTGGAATACACAGATCCATGAATATTCATTGGTATGGTATTTGCTAAATGAATGGAGTAAAATACTTTCGTCTGTATTCATTTTTTCAAAAAAGGAGGCCGTAACATGTCAGACACCGTGCGTTTTTCGAAAGAAGGAAACATCGGGATCATTACCATTAACAACCCGCCGGTAAACGCCTTGTCCCAGGCCGTTCGCGCCGGAATCAAGGCAGACCTGGAAAAAGGCATTGCGGACAACGATGTTTCGGCCATGATCATCCTGTGTGAGGGACGCACTTTTATTGCGGGCGCCGATATCCGGGAGTTCGGCAAGCCGCCCATGGAACCTTATTTGCCGGACGTCTGCCAGTTTATCGAGGATTCTCCCAAGCCGGTCATAGCCGCAATTCACGGAACGGCACTGGGCGGAGGTCTGGAAATACCGCTTAGCTGTCATTTCCGCATTGCCTTGCCATCCGCAAGGGTGGGCCTGCCGGAAGTGAAACTGGGACTTCTGCCCGGAGCGGGTGGAACGCAACGGCTGCCGCGTGTGGCCGGAGTGCAGGCGGCGCTGGAAATGATCACCTCCGGTGTTCCTGTATCGGCGGCGCGGGCTAAAGACATGGGCATTCTTGATGCAATCATTGAAGGCAACCTGAAAGCGGAGGCGCTCGCCTTTGCTAAAAAGGTTATTGATGAGAAACGTCCTGTCCGCAAAGTGAGCGAACGACAGGCCAAAGTCGATTCCCCTTCTGTTTTTGCCGATTTTGCCAAAGCCAATGCCCGCAAATTCCGTGGTGCCATCGCCCCGTTCAAATGCATCGAAGCTGTTAAAATCGCAACCGAGCTCCCCTTTACCGAAGGCATGAAACGGGAACGCGCCATATTTCTGGAATTGCAGGCATCAGACCAGTCCAGAGCGCTGCGTCACGTTTTCTTCTCCGAACGTGAAGTTGTCCGCATACCGGGGCTGCCCGAT
>PHAT01000032.1 GCA_002840435.1 Deltaproteobacteria bacterium HGW-Deltaproteobacteria-6 | reverse complement strand
AAGGCATTGTAACTGTTATTCGCATTCCTTTTCTGATTTTAGCGCTGATCCTGGGTATTCTGGGAGCCGCCGTAGCCTGGTATGAATCAAGGCTTTTCGGCTCGCCGTTTAACCTCGGGTATGCGGCACTGGCCACATTCGGTCTCCTGGTCGCCCATGCGGCGGTCAATATCTTTAACGCCTATTTCGATGCCCGCAGGGGACTGGATTATAAACCCCGCCGCACTCCCTTCAGCGGCGGGAGCGGCGCCGCACCGGAAGGTTTGTTGACGGTTTCAGAGGTTTTGTGGCTGGGGATTGTCTGCTTGCTTATTCTGATTCCTATCGCTTTGTTTTTTGTGCTGAAATCGGGCTGGATGCTTTTACCGCTTCTGGTGCTGGCTGCTCTTCTGATTATCTTTTATACCCCTCTCATTCTGAAAATGGGTTATCCCGAGTGGTCGGCCGGCCTGGGACTGGGGATTCTGCCGGTGATGGGTGCATATTTTGTTCATACTGGTGCGTATTCAGCGAGCGCTTTCATCGCATCAATGCCGTCATTTTTTCTGGTGCATAATCTGCTTTTACTCAATGAGTTTCCGGATGCCCAAGCGGATGTGACGGTGAACAGGCGCACGCTGCCGATTATTGCCGGCAAGAAAAAAGCGGCTTATTTTTTTTCGATCGTTACGTTGCTTGTTTATGTCTGGGTCGTCTGGGCGGTCATCTGTCGTTACATGCCTGTCTTCACGCTTGTGTCGCTCGTGACGTTGCCCCTGGCCTTCCAGGTCATTAAAGGATCGTTCCGGTATGACGACATGGAAACCTTTCTGAATGCCATGGGAAAGAATGTTCTGCTGGTACTGCTGACGCAGGCGCTCATTGCAGGGGGATACATTTTAAGCGGAATTTTTCTGATGTGACATGGATCGATACACTGGAGCAAAATTGAAAAAGTGAATCGAGAAACTAAAATTTGAAGGGAGATTTAAAATTTGGAATATTATTTAATGCTGTTCAAAAACGGTTCATTTAAAATCTACAAAAACAAACAGAGTCAGGGACGAATGGAACAAGGCGCTCGCCAATTTGCCTGTTCCAGCAATGTGACGGTGCAGGATTTATACACCTGGGCGGCCAACGGTTATAAAAAGTTAAATACCGTGCGGGAAGTTGAAAGCTAATGGCCAGCTCATCATGATACCTGTTTAGTTTAGCCTGAACAACTCATATTGGTAGGTGAGCTGATAGCCTTTCTCACGGAATAATCTCAGGCATGCATTGGCGACACCATTGTCATAAAGAATCCCCTTGTTTTCCTCTATCTCTTTAAGAGCCGCATCCAGACCCAATGACGCACGATAAGGGCGGTGGGTAGCCATAGCTTCCACAACATCTGCTACGGCAAGAATGCGGGCCTCCATAAGAATTTCATTCCCTTTCAGGTTTCTCGGATAACCGGCACCGTTCATCCGTTCGTGATGCTGATGGACGATTTCTGCCAGGGGCCATGGA
>PHAT01000031.1 GCA_002840435.1 Deltaproteobacteria bacterium HGW-Deltaproteobacteria-6 | reverse complement strand
AGTACTGCTTTTTCAAATCAACCATCGGGATCATAATTTGATGTCCTCGTGCGTTTTCATTTTTTGAAGAATTTCAATGGCCAGCGCCAGGGACTTGCGACCGTCCTCTCCGGATACTGCGGGTTTGGAACGGGTCAGGACGGAACTGACGAATGACCGGATTTCTTCTTCCAGGGGATCGTGGCTGCCTACTTCAATGTTGTTCTGAATAATCTGCTGCTTACCGTCGGCTCCGGTGGTCTTGTTCAGCGACAAAATCTCCCGCTTGCGGGTATCAACAGCATGGTATCCCTCCGGTCCGAAGAAACGAAGCTTCTGCATGGTCTTGGCGCTGATGCGGCTGGCGGTCACATTGGCGATGCAGCCGCAGGCAAAGGATAATCTTACATTGGAGATGTCGATCTTGTCGGAAAGAACGGGAACGCCGACCGCTTCCACACGTGTGAGAGGCGAGTGGACAAACTTCAAAATGATGTCCAGATCGTGAATCATCAAATCAAGAATGACATCCACATCCGTGCCCCGTTCAAAAAAGGGATGCAGGCGGTGCACTTCAATGAAGACCGGACGGGTGATGACCTGATCCAGTGCCATAACGGCGGGATTAAAGCGCTCCACAAACCCAACCTGGAAAACGAGGTTGCTTTTTGCAGCCAACGCAAGCAGTTCATCCGCTTCTTCGAGGGTTGCACAGAGGGGCTTTTCAATCAGCACGTCAACGCCCGCGGAAAGAAAATCTCTGGCAACCGTGTGGTGGGCGCCCGTTGGGACGGTGATGCTAACGGCATCAACCTGGCCCAGCATTTCCCGGTGATCCGTGAAAGCGCTGCACGAATAAAGATCGGCCGCCTTCTTCGCTTTTTCAATCTGTGTATCGGATACGGCAATGATTTCACAGTGGTCAATATTGGCGTATTTCTGAAGATGATAACTGCCCAGGTGACCGATGCCGACTACGCCGACTCTGATTTTTTTCCTGTCTGGTGCCATTTATTTTCTCTCTAGCGGCAAATGCTTCTTTTTGATTTTTGAATGAAATCGATAAAATGACGTTTTTCGGGGCAGTCCTCCACATCCTCTGCGGCTTTTACCAGCGCCTCTTCCAGAAGAAGATCGGAACGGAAGATAATGCGGTAGGCGTGTTTCAAGGCGGCAATTGAACGTTCCGGGAAATTTCGCCTTTGAAGCCCGATCAGGTTGAGGCCAAACAATGTGGCCCGATTGCCGTTGGCAATGGTGTAGGGAGGAATATCCTTCACCACGGCGGATGCGCCGCCTACCATGGCGTGCGCGCCGATGCGGCAGAATTGATGAACGCCGCTCAGCGGGCTGATAATCGCGTAATCTTCTACATGAACATGTCCGGCCAGCCCCGTCGAATTGGCTATGATCACGTGATTGCCCAGCTGGCAATTGTGGGCAATGTGAACATAGGCCATCAGAAGATTGTGGTCCCCCATGACCGTCATACCCGTATCCGCCGTTGTGGCCCGGTGGATGCTGAC
>PHAT01000030.1 GCA_002840435.1 Deltaproteobacteria bacterium HGW-Deltaproteobacteria-6 | reverse complement strand
TAATCGTCTGGCATTTCCCTTTCTATACTTACAGTGCTCCCGCCTTGTTAAAACAGTGGATGGATGTTGTTCTGGAATACGGATGGGCGCATGGCAGTAAAGGCAACGCGTTGAAAGATAAAATTGCATTTGTAGCCCTGACTGCGGGAGGCACACGTGAATCTTACGCAGCCAATCAACATAATCAGTTTACCCTGCGTGAATTTTTGAGGCCTTTTGAACAGGCCGCTAATTTGTGCAAGATGATATATCTGCCGCCATTTGCCGTACACGGCACGCACATGTTAACGGATCAGCCACTGGCCGCGTATGCAGACTCTTATCGCTGGCTGCTGAGAAAGCTTACAACCGGTGAGTATGATACCGCGTCCATTTCCCGCTTCGAATATCTCAACGACTGGCTTTCCAACAAAGGATGAAATAGAACATGACCAGCACGTTTTTATCTGATGCCCTGATTTACCTTGCTGCTGCTGTCATTTTTGTGCCTGTAGCCAAAAAGATGGGTATGGGTTCTGTCCTGGGTTATCTCATTGGCGGCATGATCATCGGACCCTTCTTTTTAGGTTTTGTCGGTCAGGAGGGCAAGGACATTATGCACTTTGCCGAATTCGGAGTCGTGATGATGCTCTTTCTGATCGGCCTTGAACTGGAACCAAAAACATTCTGGCGAATGCGCAGATTCGTTTTGGGAACCGGCATCATGCAAATGGGCATAACTACATTTTTATGTTTTGTCGCTCTGCTGCTGGTGGGCCTGTCATGGCAGGCATCACTGGCCTGCGGACTTGCCCTTTCCATGTCTTCCACTGCTATTGTCATGCAGACACTGCGGGAAAAAGGTCTGATGAAAACGGAATCGGGAAGAACCTCCTTTGCCGTGTTGCTGTTTCAGGATATTTCCGTCATTCCGATTCTGGCGTTGATACCGCTTCTGGCTGTATCCGGCGCAAAGGCAGCTTCCGCCGGCCACACGTCTTTTATGGGGGGATTGCCTGGATGGGCGCAGACAATAACATTGCTGGTTGCCGTCAATTCCGTTGTTTTGGTCGGGCATTTTATTTTTGTGCCTTTCCTTCGTTTTATAGCCCGCATTCGTCTTCGGGAGCTTTTTACGGCTTCGGCCCTGTTGATTGTGATTGCAACAGCTTATCTGATGATTCTGGTGGGTTTAAGTCCCGCGTTAGGGACCTTTCTGGCAGGTGTTGTTTTGGCCACAAGCGAGTTCCGTCATGAACTGGAAAGCGACATTGAACCATTCAAGGGGGTGCTGCTGGGCTTGTTTTTTATTGCCGTCGGTGCCTCCATCAATTTCAAACTGATTATGGAAAACCCTGTGAAAGTTGCAGCTCTCGTGGGCGGTATAATTGCAATAAAATCTCTTGTTCTGTATGCAACGGGAAAGGTTTCCCGTTTAAGTTTTGATCAGAATATGATTTTTACTTTGGGATTGGGGCAGGTCGGAGAATTCGCATTTGTCCTGTTTGCCTTTATCACCCAGCTCCAGATCATC
>PHAT01000029.1 GCA_002840435.1 Deltaproteobacteria bacterium HGW-Deltaproteobacteria-6 | reverse complement strand
ATTGTACCACATGTTAAGTTTTAGTTCAGAAAATTTTGTTCATTACGGATTGAAAGATTGTATGTTTACGAAAATTGAAGATTTGAGGACTACAGGAAGAAAATCTCGATTTGTGCTCGTCTTTACGCTTGCTGTCAAGAAAACTCCGTCTAGCGACAAATGAATGTATTGTCGGGGGATGAATGCTCAAGCAAAGTCCCGGGCAGGATCGTTGGCGGTTGAATCGGCTCCGTGGTTTATGGTTTTGTTACGTTCTTCCACGGCATCTTCGATGGCAAGGCACAGCTGTTTTTGATCAAACGGTTTTCGTACAAGCAGATGAATGTCTTTTGTATCTTCTCGAGTAAGCGTCAATTGTCCATGTCCTGTCATAATGATGAATGTCTTGCCTGGATTGCACCGTTTCATATTGGAAATCAGTTGGCAGCCGTTCATGTCCGGCATGCACTGGTCGGAAATGATGACGTCCACTTCATCGCTGTGATTCGTATACCACTGAAGGGCATCCTTCGGATCATTAAATAAAACTGCGCTGTGCCCGAGGTTTTCTGCGTATTTATCCATGATGTCAAGCATGTACTTCTCATCGTCTATGACGAGGATTTTTCGCGGAATCAACGGATCTTTCGGGAGCCTGAAGGTTTCCTCCTGCGCATCAGACATAAGAAGTTCCATTTCAAAAGTTGTCCAGGGTTTTTCCCTGTTAATTGCCGAGGCCGGCTGGCCGTTCTTTTGCGGCGGAATGAAATTGGTGGTGTAGCGGATGTGCGCTCCGAAACGGTCCAGCGTGCTCTTGACCGCCAGCAGGCCGATCCCGCTTCCTCCATGGGTTGATCGAACTTTTTCATTAAACAGATGCGTCAGGATGTGATCCGGCACAGGCGGACCGTCGTTTGAAACGCGCACGCGGATGACATCTTCAGCGTTCGCGTTTTTCTCTTTTTCCCAGGATATGCAGATAAGGTTGCTGCAGCCCCGGGGGAACTCGGCAACGGCGTTGTTGATCAGATTAACGACAATTCCCATGAATTCTCCGGCATTGCCGAAAACCGTGGCTGATGGTGAAGCGTCGCAGATTTCTACGGAAACGGTTTTGCCCTGATCCTGTGCCATGGGTTTGTACTGGCCCTTGGAGAGGGACACAGCGCCGCGGATGGCCGGACGGATTTCAAAACTGTTCAGTGAATGGTCGCGTTTCACGTAGTCCCGGATTCCCGATGTGACATCGCGGATTACCAGCCCTCCGTTATCCACATAGGTAAGATATTTACGCGAGGCCTGCATGTTTGTTTTCAGAGCTGAAAGATGATCCGGAAGTTTTTCGTGGAGGAATTCCTCCAGATGGCGGGAAAAACCGTTGTTTCCTGTTTTGGGCAACACAGAGGGATTTCCCGTTTTGCCGGGCTGGATCATATCGATCAATTTCATGCGCTCTGCATCGATCATATCGATGGTTCTTTCGTTCTTGCCCAGGTACATTTTAGTCAGATCCTGCCCGCCGGTTATTCCTCCCAGCGCATTATTGATATCGTGGCTCAGACCGGCAACC
>PHAT01000028.1 GCA_002840435.1 Deltaproteobacteria bacterium HGW-Deltaproteobacteria-6 | reverse complement strand
CTGGATCGTTTCCGCGCGAATGGTCCTGTAACCTTCTTTTTTGGCCAGTTCGATGCACTGTTTGGACAGGGTTATCCCCAGCGATCTATTCTGCCAGGGATCGGAGATGATGATCGCATATTCCGCTTCGCCTTCACACTGTTTGTTCTTAATCAGACGCGCAATGCCCAGAAACTTGTATTGATCGCCGACCTTCATTTCCGCGACAACGGCGACTTCCTCTTCCGGGTTGAGGTTGCAGAAACGCTCAGCCCGTTCTGGCGTTGCGCTAAAGGGCGATAAAAACCGCAGCCACAGCGATTTTTGGGAACAGCCGTTCACAAAATCAGTCCACAGACCGATGTCCTTGGGATTGATCAGGCGCAGGCGCACGGGATTGTTATCCACGGAGAACGCATCCTTCGTCAGATGACGCGCGATGGAATCGGTAAGTGCGCCTTGCCGTCTCACACCGTAGTGATACATCTGCCCTAGAACTTCCGCTGCCATTTCGGCGGTCGAATAAACAGGGAAGCCGGCCTGCTCCATCTTGACTACATCGTCGATCATGAATTCTTTGCAGGCCACAACGCAGACGACGGGCTTTCCCTTATAGTCGATGTTTTTCATGACCTCCACAAAGGAGCCCAGGATTTCTCCCTGAATGACCACGATAAAGCTGTGCACGTCTCCTGATTCCACGCCGATTTCAATAAGATTTTTCACCTGCTCGGGCGTCATGGAGAAAGAACAATCGATAGGATTCCCGACACTGGCATAATCAGGCAGGGCGTTTTTCAGCCGTGTTTGAAAATAGGGTTCCAGTGTGGCCAGGCGCATATCGGAGAGATACAGCATGTCGGTGGCCGCAACACCCAGCGAACCGGTGTAGGTGATTACCAGCACCCCGTTGCCTTTCGGTACAGGCTGTTTGGAAAAAGCGCGTGTCAGCGCGAAGAGATGTTCATTGTCCCGAGCCCGGATCACGCCGCTTTGCCTGAAGGCCGCGCTGTTGACTTCATCATTACCGGCAAGCGATGCGGTATGCGAGGATACGGCTTTCTTGCCGGCTTCCGTTCTGCCCGATTTCAGCACGATGACGGGCTTGCGAACCGCCGCCCGTGTGGCCACATCGACAAAACGTTTGCCGCTGCGGATGTCTTCCATATACATGACGATCACGGAGATATGGTCGTCGTCGCTCAAGTATTCCAGAATATCCGTTTCATTGATGTCCATCTTGTTGCCAATGGTCGCCACAATACCAAAATCCAGTACATTGCTTAATCCCGTGAGAATCCCCGCGGCGTAGACACCGGCCTGGGCCACCATTCCCACATTACCTTTTCGCAGATCGGACAGCAGCCCGATGGATTGCACCATGTTGTGATGGGTATTGATGACCCCGGAACAATTCGGTCCCAGGACGCGGCAGTTATGATCGCGAATAATTTTTAGAATTCTTTCCTGCGTCTCCCTGCCTTCTTCACCGCTTTCAGCAAATCCCGCCGCCTCCACGACAACAAACCGGACGCCCTTTGTGCAGCAATCGGCAATGGCCGCCTCGACCGCTTTGGCCGGGACAATCACAATGGCC
>PHAT01000027.1 GCA_002840435.1 Deltaproteobacteria bacterium HGW-Deltaproteobacteria-6 | reverse complement strand
ATTCCACAGGCAATGGCGGTTGCTGCGGCAGCCATCGCATTGTAGATATTGTGCAGGCCTGCCACTTTCATGTCCACTTTGTATGCCCCGCCATTAATCAGAAGATTGAATGTCGTTCCTTTCGCTCCGTTTTTCCTGATATCGCCGACGCTGACATCGGCACTGGCGCTCATGCTGAATGTGACGCGGCGGCCGGACCATCGATCGGCCACCCGACACACCGCTTCATCGTCAAGATTGACCACTGCGGTGCCCGAAGGACGCATATTGAAAAATAAATCTCCTTTTTCCTCACCTACGACATCCACGGTGCCAAATCCTTCCAGATGTGCGGGACCGACATTGGTGATCACCCCGACATCCGGCTCGGCAATTTGCGTTAATCTCCTGATTTCACCCCGCGTATTGGTTCCCATCTCCAGGACGGCTATTTCGTGCCGGCCAGTCATTCGAAAAATGGTGTGCGGCAGGCCGATCAGATTATTAAAGTTCCCCTCCGTCGTGAGAACTTTTCTTTCCAGCCGGAGAATGCATGACAGCATTTCCTTGGTGGTCGTCTTACCGGACGAACCGGTCAGCCCGACCACAGGAAAGGAAAAACGCCTGCGGTACGCCTGCGCCAGATCACCCAGCGCCTTCAAGGTGTCTTTCACTTCAACAACACAGGCAGATCTCCCTGCTGCTTCCGGATTTATCCTGCTGATGTCGTGAACGATTACACCGGCAGCCCCGGCATCCACCGCCTTTTGCACAAAAGCATGGCCGTCAAAATTCTCTCCCTGAAGAGCAATGAAAAGGTTCCCCTGTTCAATGTTTCTGGAGTCGGTGGAAATACCGCAAATCGTTTTCCCCCCTTGTCCCGAAATCAGGCGTCCGCCGGTCGATGCCAGAACCTCCTCCAGGGAAAACACCGGGGATGCAGCCTCCGAAGGATCATCCTCCCTGGAAAGGAGTGCCTGTTTAGCGACAATCCGGTCATCGAACGGAATTTTTTTTGTTCCGAAAATCTGATAGTCTTCATGGCCTTTGCCGGCAATCAGCACAATATCCCCGGCTTCGGCCAGATTGACCGCAGCAGTGATGGCGGACTTCCTGTCCGCAATCACCATATAGGCGTTCATGTCTTGAGGCAGTTCCGGATGATCGGGCGAGATCTTCACGGTCTTTTGCCGGTCGATCCCCGCCTCAATCTCACCGATAATCGCAAGCGGCTCTTCTTTGCGCGGATTGTCGGAAGTCAGTATTGTCAGGTTACTATAACGGGACGCCGTTTCACCCATCAGGGGTCGCTTGGCGCGGTCGCGATTACCACCGCAGCCAAAAACAGTCAATATTCTTTTTTGTTTGAGTTTGTCTAAATTCTGCAGCACCTGTTTTAACGCATCAGGCTTGTGCGCGTAATCGACAAAAACATGGACACCGGCCGTCGAATCGATTCTTTCCAGACGCCCTGGCACCAGGGACATATGATTAATTCCCGCCTCCGTAGCGGAAGGCGCTACGCCGAGGGCGGAAGCGGCGGCGGCGGCGGCCAGAATATTGGACAGGTTGAATCTGCCGATGAGCCTGGACGTCACGGCTATTTTCCTCCCGGACAGACTGATCAACGCCTTGATGCCTTCCAGTGTTATTTCCTCGCTTTCAACCGTCGTCTCATTCCCTTTTTCCAAGCCATAGGACAGCGCGGACATCCCGATTTCGCCAAACAGCCTTCGCCCCCAGGGATCGTCGCGGTTGATCACCATTTTTCGCGGACTGCTTTTTTTGCTTTGCGGCAGGATCTCGGTAAAAAATCTTTTTTTGGCGCGGAAGTAATCTTCCATGTCATGATGGTAATCCAGGTGTTCCGGGCTGAGATTGGTGAAAATGCCGAGGTCGAAAGCGCAATCGTCAACCCTCCTTAAATCCAGCGCATGCGAAGATATTTCGGCAATCACATGCGTCACACCGGAGGTGAGCATCTCGCTCAGGATTTTTTGCATTTCAAAAGATTCGGGCGTGGTGTTTGGCGCCGGTATGGTCTTGCCATTGTAACGGTAATTGACGGTCCCCAGAACACCGCAGCTGAATCCGGCGGCAGTCAGGATGGATTCCAGCAGGTAGGCAACGGTAGTTTTCCCGCTGGTCCCGGTTATGCCGATAAGCGTCAACCGGGAAGAAGGATCGCCAAAATAGTTCTTTGCCAGCTGGCCCAGCGCACGCCGGCTGTCGGGTACGCGGATTGCCATGACCCCATCGGGCACATGGATATCTTTTTGATGAACAATGAAACGTGCGCCGTTATCGAGAGCCTGCCTGATAAAATCGTGGCCATCATGAACAAGCCCCTGGATTGCAACGAAAAGAGAACCACTTTTGCATTGATCTGCGGCATAACAAACCGATGACACGTCGCCGATCTGATCGGCTGTGTGTTCGATGACATCAACGCCTTTTAGTAGTTGTCGCAGTTCCATCATTCCTTCTAATTGTTCATTGTAAATTCAATTTTACATACACGTTCATTACCTAAAATCGATCCGGCGGACGGCACCTGTTGGACAGCCCAGCCGCTGCCCGAAACGTGCAAATCGATCGATCTGGTTTTCGCCAGTTTCAATGCCTCCCGAATGGTCAACCCTTTAAAATCCGGCATTCTGGATTCATCATCAAGCGGATCTTCGATCACGTCATCGATCAGGGAACTGTCCGCCGTTACCAGCTGTAAATTCTGGGTCTCCTGTGGTTCAAACTCCGGTGTTTTACGAATGTTTGTCTTGTAGCAGTTGAGAATCTGTTCGCTGATATTTTTAAAAACCGGCGCGGCGGCCACACCGCCCCACTTGTCGCGCTGCGGTTCGTCCAGAATAACCACAATGACAACCTGCGGGTTTTCGGAAGGGAAAAATCCGATGAAAGAGGTACGAACTCTTTCCGACGAATACACACCCCGCGCAAAATCAAATTTCTGTGCAGTCCCGGTTTTGCCGGCAACAGCCACATTGACAATATGAGCCCTCTTCCCGGTGCCGTCTTCGGCACCGACTACCTGCGTCAACATCACAGACATGCGTTTTGCCGTTTCAGGAGAAACAACCCGGCGAACCATTTCCGGCGCATACATTTTAATCGGGTTGTTATTTTTATCCGTCAAGCCGCGCACAATGCGGGGCCTCATCAAAACGCCATCATTGGCAATTGCAGACATGGCGGTAATCAGCTGAATGGCCGTAACCGAAATACCCTGACCGAAACCGATGTTTGCCGTATCCACCCTGGTCCAGCTCTTCGCGGGCCTCAACAACCCGGCTGCCTCACCGGACAAATCGATTCCCGTTCTGGATCCAAAACCAAAATTTTTAATGTAGGCATAAAATTTTTCACTGCCGAGTTTTTCCGCAATCTTTGCAGAACCGATATTACTCGAATACTTCAGGATATCGCGAACGGCCAAATAACCGTGGCGCTTCCGGTTGGCTTCACGAATCACACGGTTGGCAACAGCATACTGTCCGTTTTCGCAATAAAACATGTCTGACTCGCTGACCAGTTTTTCTTCCAGGGCGGCGGCAACAAGAAAAGGTTTAAAGGTTGAACCGGGATCAAAGGATTCCGTGATCGCCCGGTTTTGCCACAAATCCGGCTTCAGCCCTTTGATGTTGTTGGGATTGAATCCTTTCTCATTGGCCATGGCCAGGATCTCGCCCGTTTTCGGATCCATAACAATCGCGATACCGCCTTTCGCACCTTTATCCAGCACCGCCTCCCTCAGATGAGTTTCCACGAGGTTCTGCATTCGGCTGTCGATGGTCAGAACCAGATTCGCACCCTCATCTTTGGGGAATCGATCGCGCTCCACATGCAGGAAAAGTTTTTTCCCTTTGGCATCTCTGGCC
>PHAT01000026.1 GCA_002840435.1 Deltaproteobacteria bacterium HGW-Deltaproteobacteria-6 | reverse complement strand
AGCGCGGCTGGAGGGCGGCCACCAGGTCTTCAAGGATGATATTGGTGACGTGTTCATGAAAAACACCCTCGTTGCGGAAAGACCATAAATATAATTTCAGTGATTTCGATTCGACAATCTTCCTGTCGGGGATATACTGTATGGAAATGCTGGCGAAATCGGGTTGGCCGGTTTTCGGGCATACACAGGTAAACTCATCGGTGGAAAGCGTCACGGTGTAGTCGCGTCTGTGATGATTGGGGAACGTTTCCAGTTTACGAACAGGTTTCGTTTTCTCCCCTAAAAGCGTCAAACCTTTCAGATCATTTGATTTTGTTCTTTTTGCCATGAAGTTCCCCTGAACTCAAAAGAGTGAATTTCTTTACCGAAAGTTGTCAATAATTTCAAGTTTATTCGTCCCGCTGAAAATACTTCGCATAAAACAATGATTTTATGTTAAATTTATCCATACTTCAGAAAGGAGATATGAAGATGCCGGAAAACAAAACAACCATTCCTGAAAATACCTGGAAATGCAGTAATTGCGGAAACACCGTTGTGGAGTTGCAGCCGCCGCAGATCTGTCCCGCCTGCCTTCAGAAATGTGAATTTCTGAACGTAACCTGTTACCAGCCGGACTGCGGTTTTACCGGTATGGACAACCGCCTGAAACCGTCTAAATAAAACCGCCCGGTAAATATGTTCACACGGCGCGGAACAATGCCTTTGCTGCAAAATAAGATCAGGCTATCCGGGCAGATAAGAACGCGACCCGCAGGGAGTGCCCCTGCCTTCAACCGATGAGCGGTGCAAAAATTTCACTGAGCGTCGGGTGCGGTATGACCCAGGAACGCAGTTGCTTTCGGGTCAGCTGAGCGGCAACCGCCAGGGCAAGCCCGGAAATGAGGTCGGCCGCGTGGTCTCCCAGTATGACCGCGCCGATGATTTTATCCTGGTGAAAAACAGCCTTGACAAAACCCTGACCGATCAATTCAGTCCGCGCGATAATATTGGCGCTGTAGGGCGACCTGACGACTTCAACGGATAAACCTTCGTTCCGGGCGCGTTCCTCGGTGTAACCGACACGCGCAATCTGCGGATGGCTGTACACAACCGACGGAATAAAATTTTCGTTGTAAATATTACCGATTCCGCCGTACATATGTTCCACTGCGGCTTTGGCCTGCCGGGCCGCACGGTGCGCCAGCATCATTCCGCCGGTGACATCGCCCGCGGCATAAATGCCCCGGCAAGTGGTCATCATGTTTTTATCCACCTTGATTCCGGCGCTGCTGTACTCGATTCCCAGCCTGTCCAGCTCAGTCCTGTAGAGCAGAGGCTTTCTTCCTGTGCAAAGCAGGGCGCATCCGGCGCGCATCTCCATGGGTTCCCTGTTTTTGCGTACCTGCATCACAACGCCGCCGGCAGATTCTTTCAGACTGGTGAGCTCCGTCGATGTGTGGACGGCAATGCCCAGACGGGCCAGTTCCTGTGTGAGAAATTCCGCGGCCTCTTGATCTTCCTGCGGCAAAATGCGGTCCAGCAGTTCCACCAGGATCACCTTGACACCAAGTTCCGCAAATACCGTGGCGTATTCGACGCCGATGAAACTTCCGCCGACAACGATCATGCCGGACGGCAGTGAAGTCATCTCGAGTATGCCGTCTGAAGTCATCATCCGTTCCGAAGTCTTGATGTCCGGCAGGAGCTGCGGTTCCGACCCCCAGGCAATGAGGATGTTTTTTGTCTCAAGCAGATGACTTTGACCGGATGGTTCAATGTATCTCACTTCGCGGGGCGAGAGAATCTCGCCCGTGCCGGTTTTTGTTTCCACCTGCGCGTCGGCAAGTCCTTTTTGGGCACCCAGGGCTGCTAGTTTGACCATCTGGTCACGATGCTTTTTCATGGCCATGAAGTCAACGGTGATGCCGTCAACATGGATGCCGAAGCGTTTGAGTTTTTTTAAGTCCGTGTATGATTTGCTGCATGAGAGCATCGCTTTTGTGGGTATGCAGCCGCGATGCGCACAGGTGCCGCCCCAGCCGTTTTTTTCGATGATGAGAACACGTTTTTGCTTTTGAGACGCCGTTTGGGCCGCCTCCGTGCCGCCCGGTCCTCCGCCAATGACAATCAGATCATATTTATCGGACATATTTGCATCCTCTCCTTCAGCAGGTCAGGCAAAACGATTATGCCTCGCATGCCACGCGATTGCGCCCGTCTTCTTTGGCCCGGTAAAGGGCTCGGTCGGCCCTGGCAATCATGGTTTCGATTTCTTCCCGCATCTGATATTCCGACAGGCCGATCGATACGGTAATCCTGAAGCCGTCTCCTATGCGGGGGAACAGGCATTTTTCAATATTGGCTCGCATGCGCTCGGCGCAGATCATTGCTTCTTTAAGATCGGTCTGGATCAGGACCAGAATAAACTCTTCGCCGCCATACCGGCCGCAAAAGTCTGTGTTTCGCATGGTATTGCGAATGGCCGTGCTGACGGTCCGTAACACGTCATCTCCCGACTGATGACCGTGGGTGTCGTTCACTTTCTTGAAATGGTCAATGTCCAGCATTGCGATTGTAAAGACCGAGTTTCCGCGAAGGGATCGATTCTTTTCATTGTCGAGGAGTTCCATGAGATGACGGCGGTTGTAAAAGCCTGTCAGTTCGTCACGGATTGCTATCTCCTGAATGATCGAAAGAGATATCTCAAGTTCTGAACGGCTGATGTTGAGGTTCTCAACGGTTTTCTTCAGCTCGGAGCGGCTGGTGCTGAGGTTCCGCCGAAGGGAGCTGATATAACCGCCAATGTAGGAAAAGGCGATCATGACGATGGCCAGCACAATCCATTGGAGAAATTCATTGCGGAAGTTTACCCCCTCAGGACGGAAGAGATACAGGAGTATGATGTCAGTTCCGTAGGTCATAAGCGTGATCATGCTAATCAGGAAGAAATCGCGGGTGTTGAGGCGAAAGATTCCAAACAACAGCATGATGACGTACATCAGCAGCAGCAATCCCCTGGATTCATTGGCATAGTACATTACATACATCACGGTGAGGGTGGCAGCGCACATTTGCGCAAATGTCAGGCTGGGATCGGCAAACCTTAAGTTTACCCCTGTGCGGATGAGAAGGTAGAAGGTGATATTGACCGCAGGGATGATAATCAGCAAACCGGCGATTCCCGGCCACTCCGTGATGCCTGCCAGATAGGAAAAATACGCAAGGCTGCCGTTCAGGACGTAGGCGACTGACGCCATAAATAACCGGCGGATCCGCAACGCCTGATTCGGGTCATCTTTCGGGATAAAAGAAAAACGGGATGTCCCGTTGAAAACAGCATGATTTCCGTCTTTATTATTCATAGGCGATTTGCGGACTGAGGCGACAGGGAAATGTCATCATGTGCGATCGCCGTTAATTCATCCGACCTGAGAAAAGCAATTATTTTGCCTGCAGTATATGGGGAGGCGTTTTGTGTGTCAATGAAAAACCGGGTGATAAATGAAACATTTGATCGATTCATCATGAAATTTTACTGCTGCCGAATTCAAACTTGTCATCCCTTTTAATATCTGCTAGTTGATCGTGCAGGGTTTAGCTGATGAAAGACATTCTGACAGTTTCGCAACTGAACGATTACATTAAAACCTTTCTTGAAGATACATTCGGATCGCTCTGGGTGGAAGGTGAAGTCTCCAACTTGCGCCGTCCTCCGTCCGGCCATATCTATTTCACGCTGAAGGACGACAAAAGCCAGATTCGGGCGGTCTATTTTCGCCAGTACGGCAACCGCGCGGCAAAATTTGATCTGGAAGACGGATTGAAGATTCTGTGCCGTGCGCGCCTGAGCGCTTATCCGCCCCGTGGTGAATACCAGCTGATTGTGGAATCGGTAGAGCCTCAGGGTGTGGGAGCGCTGCAGAAAGCGTTTGAACAGCTCAAGGCGCGATTGGCGGCCGAAGGTTTGTTTGATCCGTCTCATAAAAAAGAACTG
>PHAT01000025.1:647-4632 GCA_002840435.1 Deltaproteobacteria bacterium HGW-Deltaproteobacteria-6 | reverse complement strand
CTCTTCACAGGGGGCCTGGGCGCCCATTACGGCGCAGAAAAAATCGGCGCGAGCGTGGTCCCGATGTCCGGCGGCAACACGAAGCGTCAGATCATGATTTTGCAGGACTTCGGCCCGACGGCCATCTGCTGCACACCATCCTACGCGCTCAACCTGGCCGAACAGGGAACAGCGATGGGAGTGGACATGCGGAAACTGGCGCTTCGAGTGGGGATTTTCGGCGCGGAACCCTGGACGGAAAAAATGCGTGGCGAAATCGAAAAAGTGCTGAACATCAAAGCTTTCAATATATACGGTCTGTCCGAAATTATGGGACCGGGTGTGGCAATGGAATGTGAGGAAGTGCGCGACGGCATGCATATCTTTGAAGATCATTTCCTGGTGGAAACCATCAATCCGAAAACCGGCGAGACACTTCCGGCCGGCTCGGAAGGTGAACTTGTTTTCACCACGCTGACCAAGGAAGCTTTTCCACTAATCCGCTACCGAACCCGCGATATCTGCCGTCTGGATCCCACACCCTGCCGCTGCGGACGGACGCACCGCCGCATGGGACGCGTCCTGGGGCGTAGCGACGACATGCTCATTATCCGCGGAGTCAATGTTTTTCCCTCTCAGATTGAAGCGGTGCTTGTGGGTATCGAAGGCCTCGAACCGCATTATCAATTAATCGTAGACCGTGAAGGATCTCTTGACACGCTGGAAGTGCAGGTGGAATTGTCCGAAAAACAGTTCGCCGGCGCAGATGAAATCAAGACCCTGCAAAAGCTGGAAAACCAGCTGCGCAAAGACATGAAAGACTATCTGGGCATCACCGCCAGGATCAAGCTTGTGGAACCAAAAACCATTCAGCGTTCGGAAGGAAAAAGCAGCCGGGTGATCGACAAAAGGAAAATCTAGCGCTGTCTTTCAGCAACAGCTTTTCGATGTGCCCTTTAGAGGTAACCCGGGAAATCTTAATCTATGGTTAAACAAAATTCTGACCGGGGCAAACCTGACCGGGACGACATGGACAGACGGCAGGGTGTGCGCGATCCGCGCGTTCAATTTTTTCTTCTCAAATCAATTCCACGTATTGCAAAATGAACGCCACGGCCCCGTCAACGCCTGTTTTGCTGATGTCAAGCGTCATGTCATACTGCCGTGCATCTGTCCATTCCCTGCCTGTAAATTTCTGGTTGTAACGGGCCCTTTCTTCATCATTACGGGCAATCATTTTACCGGCAGCTTCTTCTGACACATCATAAAGTTTCCCAACGCGATGTTTGCGGAACTCAATTTCACCATGCAGAAACAGGCTGACATGATTTGGATGGTCGCTAAGAACATAAGAGCCGCACCGCCCGATAATGACCGCTGAACGTTCCTGGGCAATGCGCCTGATGATTTCACTTTCGGTCTTAAACAACTCGTAGTCTGACGGGGCCAGGGTGCGCGGCTGCACATACGTGTCCGGGGCCACTGCATACGACCGCAGGAAGGACTGCCAGAAGGAGAGGGTTTTTTCTTCACGTGTTTTCACGTCCTCTTCCAGCACCGACAGCTGCCTGGCCGCCTGACCAATGATTTCACGGTCCGCGTAAAAAATATTCAGGTTCTTTGCCAGTTGATGCCCCACGTATGCCCCTCCGCAACCCAGTTGGCGACTGATGGTTATTATAAATGGTAAAGAATGATTCATTTTCACGCCTCCCCGTTTCTATTTATAATTCACGTTTATAATGATGCCGGAATGTAAATAACACCTATCTGTCCTCGTCTATTTCGAGGATGCCGCTCTTCCATGGAGAACATAGTAAAGTGGAACAATTGCCAGGATCACAAAGGTCATCATTAAATACAGTCCACGATATTCCGTAAACGGCACCAGAGAACCGAGGATATACGGTCCTATTCCAAAGCCTAAATCCACAAAAATAAAAAAGGTGGCCGTTGCCAGACCCAGCCGATGAGGAGGAACATCTTTTATGGATATGGCCTGAGCACAGGATATGAAGTTGCCATAACCTAAACCGATGAGCGCACCCGCCAGAAGCAGCATAAATCCATTAACGGCCTGACTGAATAAAAGCATGCCGGCCGCATAGATGATCAGGCATGGATAGGCGACAAAATTGGCCCCCCTGACATCGAATAAACGCCCGGAAAAAGGCCTCGAGAAAAAAACGGTGACGGCATAGACAAGAAAGTAGAAGCTTGCGGCTTCTTCCAGACGAATTTCCCTGGAGTATAATGATACAAAAGTCAGCACGCCGGAATAACTAAAGCCGATGATTAATATGACAACGGAAATCGGCACTGCTTTTAATTCGAGGAAATTAGAAAAGTGAGAATTCCCTCCGGAACTGACCCGATCTCGAACGGATAATTTGCAGGCCGCCTCGTCAACAAAAAATGACAGGATGAAACTGCCGAAAGCCAGAACCGACGTAAGCGAGAAAATCATCTTGAAATCCGTGCCGTGAATTAACAGCATCCCCACAAAAGGACCTAATGCCACCGACAGTATCGCCCCCATGCTGTAAAAGCCGATGCCTTCGCCGCGCCTGCTGTTGGGGATAATCTGAGCGACAATGGTTCCCGTAGCGGTGCTGGCCGCACCAAACATTATCCCGTGCAGCAACCTGATGCCGATCAGCAACGGCAAATTGACTGCGGCAAAATACAATGCGGATGTAATAATAAAAAATACTGTACTGAACTTCAGCACGTTGCTGCTGCCAACCGCTTCAATGATGCGTCCGGTCCCCAGTCGACCGATCAGGGCTCCGATAATAAAAATGCCAGCGACCAGTCCTGCCGTATTGGTGGAAGCATGAAATTTATTCACAGCATAAGAAGCAATCGTAACCATCAAAAGGAAGTGCGTCGAAAACACTAAAAAATTAATTACCGAGACCGTGATAAAATCCCTTGTCCATAGCCTTTCGTGTTTCATGCAGGATTCCTTTTGTGACTGCCTGTTTATTAACGAGTATAAGGAGACAGGTTTTTGAAGTCAATCAAATATAGCTGAATAAGTTTGAGTGTTTGAGAGCCAACTGCTTGCATTCAAAGAATCTTATCCATTTCTTGACATTAATAGACGGCGGCATTAACATAATAATGAATAAACTTTGCGGAGAGGGAGTGACTAATAAGTTAAGTATTTTGTTAATTGAATGATTTCAGAAGGATGATCATGAAGAAAAATATAAAATATTTGAATGTGGTGAGTATGATCGTAACTGTTTTATTGCTTTTTACAGGCTGCGCCACCGCGCCCCTCGGGCCGACGGTTCAGGTTATGCCCGCTCCCGGAAAGCCGTTTGCAAAATTTCAGACGGAATCCGAAGAATGCCAGGCATGGGCCTATCAGCAAATGGGCGGCCAGGAGGCCGTGGATAGAATCAATGCTAATGCAGTTTTATATGGGATTATTGGAGGAGCTATAGGAGCCGGCATCGGCGCGCTGACCGGTGCGTCATGGGGGCACGGGCCCAGAAGCTCGGGTAGGTATGCGGCACATGGAGCAGCGATGGGCGCAGGAATCGGAACGGCCGCGGGTGCCGCCCAGGGGGCCGCGGCTTCAGCATACTCCGGCCAGCAGCTGCAAATGATTTACGACGATGCTTACACACAGTGCATGTATTCGAAAGGGAATCAGGTGCCCGGTCCCGTGCAGGAATATAATCGGGACTATCGTCAGGAATATTACGATTACGATGAATGATGCGGCCGGAACATGGCATGCATTGCGGCAGGCCATTATTTTGTTTTATTGTATTTGTAGATTTCCGAAATCAACTCGCTACGGTCAAAATAGACTTCATTGCGCCTGATTTTCCCCTGGCTGTCGAATTGGACAAAGCAGACACCAATGCATTCAATGACTTTTTTGCCGACAGGGATTTTGGCCAGCCATTTATTTAAAAACCCGCCTTCCATGGGAATCGGCTCAATCTGTGTCCATATCCAATCCGGATTTTGGGAAAGCAGCTTTTTG
>PHAT01000025.1:0-641 GCA_002840435.1 Deltaproteobacteria bacterium HGW-Deltaproteobacteria-6 | reverse complement strand
TTTTTCCGCATTATTTCCCGTCCAGGCCGGCAGCCACCTTGATGCGAATTCTATTGCTTCCTCTTTGTTCATTTTTCACCTTTATGGACTGATTATGACAATTTATTCCGGGAGAAGAAATTTTATCAATAATCTTTTATGAAAAACGCAATATCAAAGATTATCTGAGGTCCCTTTAAGTAGCCGGAGCGGAATTTTATTCCGCTCCGGCTGTTCACACTTTTTTTGGTTTTCTTTCCCTTAAGCAGGGGGCGTTTGAACTACATGAAACTTTCTTCGGGGATTTCGATCGCACTGCGGTCGCCGCACTTCATCGCCTTCTCGTATCCGAAGATATCGGGAACGTGATTCATCACATAGAACCTGGCGGTGGCGATTTTACCCTTGTAGAAATTGACATCGACGTCACCCTGCTCTTTGAGCTTTGCGGCCGCGAGCAGCGCCTGGTCGAGCAGCAACTTGCCGCAGTAAATTCTTGCACCGGCATGAAGCGTCCGGGTAGCATAAAGCTGTTTCATCTGCTTATCACCTGCCGTCCACGTGGCATTCATATCCACGATATCTTTAAAAGCCGCCATGGCATCCGCCATCATCGCGAACTCCGCTGCAAATTCATCGGTTTTCTTATTGGCAACAAAGGC
>PHAT01000024.1 GCA_002840435.1 Deltaproteobacteria bacterium HGW-Deltaproteobacteria-6 | reverse complement strand
ATCCGCTTCGTTCAGTTCATCCAGAGTCGCCCTGAAGGCGCTGAAAAGTTCTTTGGGCAGTTTGCGGATGAAACCAACCGTGTCGGTGATGACCGCTTCTGTATCGCGCGGGAACCGCAGTCTCGCGCTTTTCGTGTCCAGCGTGGCAAAGAGCTTGTCTTCCGCTAGAACGGCGCTCTGCGTCAGGGTATTGAGCAGTGTCGATTTCCCGGCGTTGGTGTAACCGACAATTGAAATCACGGGCAGGCCCGATTTGTTCCGCCGCCCGCGGCGCTGTCCGCGTGATTTCGTGATGTTCTTTAAATCCTTTTCCAGCCGGTTGATGCGTTCGCGTACGCGGCGTCGGTCAATTTCCAGCTTGGTTTCGCCGGGACCCACGCCGCCGATACCGCCGGCAAGGCGGGAGAGCGACGTGTCCTTGTGCATCAGCCGCGGCAGCAGATATTTGAGCTGCGCCAGCTCCACCTGAATCTTTCCCTCCCTGCTGTGGGCGCGGTGCGCAAAAATATCCAGGATCACCTGTGTCCGGTCAAGAATTTTCAGCCCGGTGAAATCACTGATGGAACGGACCTGCGCGGGCGTCATTTCGTGGTCGAAGATCAGCAGATTTGCGCCAATTTGTGTGGCGCGCAGATCAATATCCGACAGTTTGCCCCTGCCAACAAGATACCTTGGATCCGGCTGCGGCCGATATTGAATCTGACTGTCAAAAACGGCCACACCGCAGGTCTCCGCCAATTGCCGGAGCTCCTCCAGGGAGGCTTCCGCGCCGGCGAGGGGATTTTTTTCAACCCGCACGAGAATCGCTTTTTCCGTCGCGTCGATTTTCCGCGTTTTTTGCCGTCTGGCAAATTCATCTTCCAGCGCAGCGATAAAAGACAGGAAATTCAGGTCAAGCCGGTGAGGTTCCTGCGGTTCATGGATAAGCCAGTAATTCCCTTGCGGATTTTCCGGTATCAGATGGGCCCAGAAAAGCCTGCCGGGAGAACCGTCCTCACAGACCTGGAGCGCGCCGATCATGTCCAGCCTGAGGTGCGACAAGTCAGTCATGTCCTCGGGAGAAAGTGCCTCACCGTTTAAATGGGTGTGAATCAGACGCAGGCCCTTGAATCGTGTGGAGGCTGCGCGGAAAACGTCGAGACTTGGAATAAATATGCCTTTGTGGTCTCCGAGAATGACCATGCTGATCTCACCTTTACGGTTAATCAGCAAACCGATTTGCCGGTTGAGAGCGCTGGAAAGAAAGGATATCTCCCGGGCCAGGTCATTGCTGAGAATGCTTTCCGGCGGGATGCCGCGGCGATAAAGACGTTCCAGAGATTTGATTTGCTGGGCGCCCAGCCCCGATGTATTGCCGAATATTTTATTGATGGTAAGCCGTCCCTGTCTTCATGTGTTCCCTGCACTTTAGCTATCACAGTTTGTCTGCATTAGTCAAAAGGCAAATGCTGATACCAAGTCGCATGTAGTTGCCAATTTTAGATTGGCAACTACCGGTAGGGAAGGAATAGTTTCTTTTTGCGCTTCCTTGCGGAATGCGCCTCCGGTCTTCGGCTAACTTTGTTGGCATTGGTCGCGTGCCCCCAGACATGGGGGTCGGCTTCCTCAACGTATAACCTAAAGGTCACGCGTCAATAATACGCCTCCGGAGCCTCCTCCTTGCCGAAGCTGATCCTTTGAATGCAACTTGGTATGAGCTAGATATTGTGGGAAGCAACCGAAAAAAAGAATCAGACGTTGACGTTCCCTGTGCCGGTCTGAACGATCGATAAACCTTAAGCGGAATCTTGCTTTTGGGGGAACGTTTCTTTAACCAGGATGCTGGCAATGAACGCAACCAGCAGGCAGAACAGGCACATCTTGAATGCTGCGGAATAAGCATCCACCGGATATCGGCCGTCGACTGCACCTATGGAATCCAGATACCAGCCGATGAGCGGCTGGCCCAGCGCCGCCCCGGCAAAAGGAAAAATATTCAAGGTGCCTGTGGCGGTGCCGGATATTTGTATCGGAAAAGAATCTTTAATTGCGGAATAGCCGACGACAACCAGACTGGACATGAAAAAACTATAAGAAAAGCACCAGATGTAGAGCGCTGTTTCGGAAAAATCGCCGGTGAAAAAAGCAAGGGGGGCAAAGACACACAGGCCGCCAAGCTGGCTTAGTATTAAAACTTTCTTTCGTGAATGAAATACCTGATTGGAAAGCCAGCTCATTACCGGTGCGCCGATAATCATGCCGATGGCCATTGCTGATAATACAGCTCCTGCCCTTGTTCTGGTCATCCCATAAACATTCATTAAGAACGGACCGCCCCACAGTCCGGAGAAACTCAGAGATACCAGCGAACCGAAAAAGCTACACATCGCCATTGGCCAGAATTGCCAGCGTTTCAGCACCATGATGATACCGGAGAAGAGCCCGATTTTCCATTCTTCACAATGTTCCGGTGCGCAGGGGTTTATCGGCTGAAAACCCGACTGTTCGGGGGTATCGCGAACCAGAAGCCAGACCAGGCCCGATATAACAAGTGTCAATGCCCCGATCACAATCATACTGCCGCGCCAGGTAATAGCGTCGCTGAGCAGTGCCAGAGGTGTCGATGCCGTGTATGCGCCCACACCGCCAAGCGACATTAAAAGCCCGCTCATGCGGACGAATTTTTCCCGTTCAAACCAATGGGTCAGAATCTTCAGCGTCGGGATAAATACCATCGCCACACCCAGGCCCACCATAACGCGGGCGGCGATCGCCATCCCCAGTGTTTGAGCAAACCCTAAAGTAAATGAGCCCGCCGCGCCAATGATGAAAAAAAAGACAATCGTCCTGCGCGGTCCCCAGGAATCGGATAAAAGGCCTGCGGGAATCTGCATCAAGCCGTAAGGATAGAAATAAGCGGATGCCAGAACGCCAATCAGTGCGCCGCCGGCTTTTAAATCAGACATCATGTCGACCGCTACAACCGCCGGCGCAAGCCTGTGGAAAAAAACCAGGATGTATGCGGTGCCTAGAATTGCGAAGACAAGATAGCGGTATTTAGCAAAGCTTGTATTATGATGCATACAGGAGAATCTGTTTTTCAAGTTTTATAGAAAGGTGATGTGAGTCAACCACCCCGCAGCAAGTTAAGTAGATTTAACGCTCGTCCCGCGTGAGCGGGATCAAATCTCCGGGACGCCTGAAGGAATCAGACAGACAAAGATCAATGTTTCTGAGCCGGTGTTACGGATTTGATGCTCTTCGTTTGCCTCTATCAATATTGCGTCTCCGGTCCGCGCAGAATGCCATTGCCCCATACTGAATACTTCGCCCAAACCCGCGTGGATGAATATTTCATGCTCCCATGCGTGTGAATGCCTGGGAGTATGTCCCCCGTGAGCCACCTCAAAGATACGCATGCAAAAGTGGTCCGCACCGTTGTTTTTTCCGATCATGACACGGCCGGAAACACCTTTGACCTGATCGTTATCAAAAGGGATTGGCTTTATGGAGGTATAATGGTTAATTCTCACGATGATTCCTTTTTCATGCTTCTGCGGACTTTGTCTGTTGTCGTGACCCCGTAATTCAGGAAGATAACGGAACCGGATTCATTTATTGTCAAGGATTTCTCTCAGCTTCCGGGATAGTTCCGCCATGGTGAAAGGCTTCTGGATAAAGCCTTTGCAGCCTTCGGTCATGATATCTTTTGCCTGGTTGTCCAGGCTGAAGCCGCTTGAAAGCAGAACTTTTACGGAGGGATTTTTCTGCCGAAGAATATCAAAAGCTTCTTTGCCGCTTAATCCGGGCATGATCATGTCCAGAATGACCAGCTCGATTTTTTCTGTGCTGTTATGAAAAATATCGATCCCCTGTTTCCCGCTGGTGGCGGACAGAACTTTGTAGCCAAGTTCCTCCAGCATTCTAGAGGCGACATCAATAATCATCTGTTCGTCGTCAATCAGCAGAACGGTTTCCACGCCCTTATGAATCCTGCTATCTATTTTTAGTTCATCTTCCGCCTGATTATCCGATGCCGGAAGATAGATCATGAACGATGTGCCGGCGCCCGGTTTGCTCTCCACATTGACGTAACCGCCATGATTTTTGATAATTCCATAAACGGAAGCCAGACCCATCCCTGTGTTTCGCCCCCGTTCTTTGGTGGAAAAG
>PHAT01000023.1 GCA_002840435.1 Deltaproteobacteria bacterium HGW-Deltaproteobacteria-6 | reverse complement strand
CGACTGCATAAGCTGCGTCTCAAGTTTCTTCTTTCCGCTTAAATCGACAATTGAAATAATACTTTCTTTCTTGTCAGGGATCATGGCCGCACTCATCATCAGATCCAGAACATCACCCTTCCGGTTTACGGCGCGAAATTCATAGGATGAGGGTGGTGCTGATCTGTGACGCTGCCTGCGCAGCTTGTGATAGGTTTTCATTTTTCCCAGGTCATCCTGATGAATGAACGCTTCCCAGTTCATCTTTCCTTCCAGTTCCTGTTTTGAATATCCGCAGAGTCTGGCAAAGTTGTTATTTGCCATGAGAATGGTCGAGTCTTCAGCAATCATGATATTAGCGGTGGACGTACTTTCGAAGATGGTTCTATAAAGCTCTTCGCTCTCCCTGGTTTTCTGGTAAGAGACGGCATTCCTGATGCTGATGCCGATCTGAGGGGCGATGCCCATCAGAAGATTGATCTCTGTCTGGCCCAGGGGCTTTTTCGTCTGGACGTTATCCACCGAGAGGATCCCCATGGATTCCCCCTTGTGTACAATAGGAACGCAGATGAAGGACTGGGTACCCATATCGCGAATGAAATCACGGGTCCTTGGCGATATGTCCTTCTCGATTAACGATACATCATTGACCAAAACAGGTTTCTGTTTTTTGAAGGCCTCAACGGCCGCGCCTTTTGAATTCGGGTTATCCAAATGAAATACAACATTTGACAGGTAGGTCTCATCTTTTGGGTTGTATCCGCAGCTGACCGAATAAACGAGCAGGTTTTTTTGCTCGTTGGCCAGCATGATCATTCCCCGGTCAAAATCCAGCCTTACGATCAGCGATCTAATCATGTGCTTGAGGATCTTGTCAACCTCGGACCCCATGGATGCCGCCTGTCCGATTTCCTGAATCAGAAGGGCTTCGTTGTATCGGCTGTTGATCTGATCCAGGAGGCGGTCAGCCGCATCCGCCTGGGTGTTGACAGTGGATAACAGTTCCTTCTTTTCCAGATGTTCGGCTTGCAGCGTCAACCCGGTCAATAGAATAATATATGACAGGACCAAGGCATCCCAGTAGGCAGTCGGTATGAAATTCAGCGACAGGAGGCAAAGGACCAGTCCAACGACAGAGGCGTAATTGCGAATGCGCTTCCACACCATGGAGGGAGTTTTTTCCCAGGAGATGACATACAGGCAACAGTCACCGCCCTTGTGGACGCAAACGGGATGTTCGATGCTGGCTAATTTATTGGTGGAAAGTTTTGCCAGGGCCTCCAGTCCACCTAGCCGGTTAGAACACTGGTAAGGTTTTTCCTCCACGCCCGGTTCCAAAGTGACTTTTGCCTCAATTTTATCCGGCGCGATAGCTTGTGTTTTCATGACCGCTGCCCGGCTGAGGCGGCCGTTGATTTTCTCCAAAACACCATACACCGTTGCCGGGTTCATGAATCCCAGCATATACTGTCCGAGGGCTCCGGAGGCACGGGACGTTACCGAAAAACGTCCCACCTTTCTGGAGATATCCGGATCCTGTGTTGCCTGCTCAAGTATGTCATGAAAACGATCAACCTGCTTCTGGGTCAGCCAGTGTCCTTCATCATCGAGTTGGAACGTTTCAATGCCTGCGTGTTTCAGCAACGGAGCTACATCTATATCCGGAAAGAACCTTTTCAGGTACTCTACATAGCTCTTGATAATTCGGCTGCTGTAATATTGTTTGTCTTTCATCCCGTACCCTTGAATTTTCTCATGAGAAGCCGGATGACAAATCTGATTCTGAACTTAATGTTTTCCATCATGTATTCACTGTATTCCCTGGCACAATGAGCGTTAATGATCCAGAGATTATATTTCTTTTGGAAAAAAGGGACTTCCTGTGTTTGAAAATAATCGGATGGATAAACGAGAATGGGGATCTGTTCAACCCGGTAACAGCCGACCACCTGGGAAATCGCCGCGGACAGGATCGGCCAGGGCAGGCCTGCCGCATCGGTCACAATGATTTTAAGCCCGTTTAAGAAGTCCGACAGGCTGAGGCCGACGTTCGACTGGTTCACAACCAGAACCGCTTTCACTCTGCCGTGTTGCGTAAGAGACAGGCTATGGCAGCTCCTGATAAACCCCTGCCGCGCGTACAGCTCCGTCAGAAAGGCTCCATCATCGTTTTCTTTATCCAAATGCAACACATCCAGCAGAAGGCCGTTGGAAGTATTCCGGTAAAAAAAGTTCAGTTCTTCCAGATCCGCGGCTGAGCACTCTCCAAGCGACCACCCATTCGGCAGGGGTTTGCGGGAGCATGTTGTCGGATAGTTCAGATAAGAGAAAAGATCCATCGAACAGGCACGCTGGTTCTTAAAATGCCTGGCGAAACCGCCAAAAAAATGATCGGGAAAGCGGTTTTCGGGTCGGAAATAGAACATCATATAGTCCATTCCAACGGTGGGCAACCGATAGAGACCATTGAAATAATGCATGATATTCTTCAGGACTTGCAGGCCTGTCCTCTTTTTGTCAAGCGGCCTGGCGGCAAGGTGATGGACCATCCAGGTCCGCCTGTAGGATCGGATCATGGAAGCGTGCCCGTATATCCGGCCATTTCGTTGATAAGTTATCTGCGTGGTGATTTCCGGATTATCACGATAAAGCCGTTGATACGTTTGCTTCATCAGCTGCCGGTTCGCCTGGACGATATTATATTTTTGGGGGTAGATAAATCCGCTGTCAAAAAGAAATTCCCACAGTTGATCCGCATCGACCTCATCGGCAACATGAGCACCGGGATCAATGATGTTCATCACAATGTGACTGAGCCGGTTATAGGCAACTACATCCATATCCAAAATGACAAAACCGTAACAGATAAGATTCTTTTTCTCTACGCGACGATAGAGAACCTGTGCCTTGCACGATATGGGTAAAGCCCCTGAAAAGTTCATCTTCAAATCCCGGATGATCATTCCCGGCATCAGAACATCTTCATCGGTTGAAAGCGCAACGGAAAAGCCCGAGGAGGAAAGGTTTTTAATATCCATCTGGATATTTTTAGAAATCAACGGATGTTCAAAGGTAATGTTCGGCATAGGACTGACCAAAACACGGGGACTACGCCATTTTTTCTTTAAAAAACGGGTTATGTGGCTGGCCGTCGGAGAAAACACAATCTCCCGGACCCCCTGGTCTGCTGTCTGCCTGATACATCGGCAGTATACCGAACAAACCATCCGGCCATTCCGATAAAGATTAATTGTCGACGGGTTGTCAGCATTAAACCAGCGGAAAGAACCGATCCCATCTGGACTGACCTTGATGGTGAAGGCCCGGGAGCTGAAATCCGTCAATTGCCCCTGTGCCTGAAATCCGTCCTGCACCAGTGTGGCTCTGACCCCATGACAATTAAAATGCCTGGCCTGCCGTTTACCCAGGATATACGCCTTATCGGGTACTTTAATTGTAAAATGATCTTCCTGAAAGTCCCTGATCTTAACGGGCAAGAGGAATATCGTGAGGCCATCCGTAAGAATAATATCCAGAATTTTCGCGTTTTCCACAAGCGGACGGTTTTTCTCCGGCCAATAGCAGGTCATTGATTGGTCGCTGCAGGGGGAAGGATGGGCTTCGACAAGTATTTCCTTGTTGTTACGGTAGTGACGGAGGTGGACCTGAACCATACCGTCCATGAAGTGGATGCTGTTCCACAGGTTGATGAGTTTGCGTTGCTTGATGGTCTTTTTGGCATCGAGGTTTTGAACAAGATCATGATGGTGGAAGTAGAGCGGCCTGGCCACGACATCAGGATCAGGTTGTTCATTAACCTGCTCTACAATTATAGGACCTTGCTGATTCATGGGTTAGGCTCCTGCTGGAAATTCTGCTGTTTAGATTCCGTATGAAATTCAAAATTGCCAAAGCGGCTTCTCTAGGTTTTTCAAATTGTATGGCATGCCCACTACTCAAGGTGATTAACTGATTCCCGGTATCACCGGAAAATAAGTGATCCAATAATTGTTTGACTTTGTTGTTGTTCACGATGCGGTCCTGTTCCGCCATTATCGCAAGCACGGGAAGGCGGTTTTGGAGCATGGCAGACCAGGACATCTCCTGAATTTCATCCACGATCCTTGCGGATTTTAAGTTCAGAAATATGGTTTTGAGATCATCTTTCTCAATGAAATCCAGCCATTCATCAACCAGTGTAAAATCTGTTGCTTCCATGGGAACGGGAATGCAGGCATGATCGTGCTCGGGTTTCAACTTAAACTCAGCAATCATGCCCCGTGCAATTTTCTCGGTAATGCTTAAAACCGAGCGGAATCGTTCATTTGAGAAAAAAAGCGGCGCCATCAGCATGAGGCTGGAGACGGCATCGGGCATTCTGGATGCGGCAACGGCAGCGTACTGCGCACCCTGACACCAACCGGCGAGATGCACTCTTTTGAAAGATTTTTTCAGAAATTCAACGTGCTGAATGACCAACCCGCACCCCCGCCGGTCAGCGGCGATAACGGTCAGTTCCGGCGTCATCGATCTCAACTGAATCGCCAGCGGCGCCTGCCATCCTGAATGACTCATTCCTCCATGCAGAATCAGTAGTGCATCTTCACCTTCAGGACAACCCCAGCGCCGATAATGAATTTTATACCGGTCGGGCATTTCCAAAAAACAGATATCCGGTGCGCCGTCATCCGGTGTCTGAGGCATTCGGCACTGCATGCCAAATCCGGTATTCCAGTTTTCCACCGGGATAATCTGAAGCCCGTGGACAGTTTTCAGGTAGTAGGGCAAACGCAAATCCAAATGTCCGCCGCGCCCGAACTTCAGTGTCGGCTGAACCGGCTCCCGCTGAACCAGATAATCGCCAAAAGCCCCTTCATGGCCCACAAGGTTTTCTCCCGCCGCAGCAGAAGCTACAAGTGCAGCCCTCGTCAGCAAAGACGTTTCACCAACATGACAACCAACAATAATCGGCCATCCCAGTTTTTTTACCTCGGCGATCATCCCCAGCGCCCGGATTAGACCGCCCACCCGTGAGATTTTGATATTGGCGATGAATTGACCTGGCACATTTTGAAATGACCGCAGATGATCCAGAGTGCATAGGCTTTCATCCAGAATCACGGGAAGCCCTGTGAGTGTGCTGAAGCGGCTGATGTCTTCAACATGCCTGGCCTGCACCGGTTCTTCTACGGCAAATATCCTTCCACACCCCAGCGCCTGGGTAAAGGCGATGGCTTCGTCACAATGCTTCTTCCATAAATTATTGGCATCCAGACGAATGCGGGGAGCGGGGGCGTGATGTTGAACGGACAAAGCCTCCAGAAAATCGATTTTCTGTTTATCTTTTTCCAGATTACCGCTGAGTTTGATTTTAAAATCCGTGATTCCGCGGATCAGATATTGATCGGCAAGCGTGGCGTATTGCGATGACTTGCTGTCCCCCATAACGGCTGTATAGCGGCCAAAACGCATGGTTTCGGTAACGCCCAGCAGCGCCTCCACCGAACATCCCTTTTCCCTGGCCAGAAGGTCAAGCACCGCCATTTCGACGGCGCACCATGCCGAGGGATATTGATCAATGATTTTTTCGTGAAAGGATATCCATTGCTTGACATCATCGAGAGTTGAAAAATCAGCCCCACCTGTGGAAAAATTTTCTTCGACCCATTTGAGGCTGGATGAGAGATCGTCACCCGCCACATAGTCTCTTGGACAACCTTCACCGAATCCCGCATGCTCATGCCTTTGTGCCTGGACCCAGATGCTCTCTCCTTCATTCCTGGTCGCGGCGGCATGCCGGATAGTGGTTTTCAAAGTCAATCGCAGTGGCTCTGCCTTGATCTGGATGATCTGCTTAGTCAAACCTTTTTTACCCTCAATTTCGACAATATAGCGTAAAATCTATAATAGGAGTGGGCTTGAATGTCAATGAAAGATTCATCAGACGCAGGGTTAACATTATAAAATACTGATAAGTACTTACGATGGTCCGTTACCTTGCACCTGTCTCAAAACAAACGATATTGACATTCCGGGATAGATGCCGTTCTATCTCGGCAGAGAAACACTTCTTACCGGAGGAGAGTCAAAGATGATGCGCTGGAGAAAGGCGGTCTTTGCGTTTATGTCAAGAAATGCGGGGAATCCTACCGCTTATTTTGGCATTCCTACCAACCGGGTGGTTGAACTTGGCGCTCAAATAGAACTGTAGGGCTATCCGGGCGTTTGATTTATCGATTAGACCCCGAAAGCCTTTGTGCTTACTTCATATGGTCCATGAAAACGCCGGGAACCGGATTGCTGTCCAGGATCATCCCCTTGCGGCTAAACAGACAATGGCTATCCTGGATCTTTATTTTGATAATGCCCTGGCCTGTTCCTGCAGCAGGATATCCTCCTTTGTATCAGCTTCGATCGTAATGCCATGAGGTTTGGGAAACCCTTGCGGGTCCACATGGACAAAGGTCAGAAAACCATCAACGATGTGCTCCTCATTCTCGCTTTTTACTGCTTTCACGTAGGCAATCAGACGGGTCTGGCCACTCAGGATCATTTTGCTTTCATACCGGACAACGGTACCCAAAGGCACACGTGTTCTGAAATGCATACCGTGAATATTGACACAGACAGTGCTTTCGGGCGAGGTGATATTTGCAGCAGCAATGAAACCTGATTCAACAAACCATTTTGCTCCCTGACCCGCAAACAGCGTTCCGTGATGGTTTAAGTCAGCCCCCATAACCACATGATGAGTTTCGTATTTTTTTATAGATATTTTCACAATTGCGCCCTCCATGAAGAATCATTATTTAACCCTCTCAGCAAGCTAAGAAGAATTAACGCTCGTCCCGCGTGAGCGGGATTAAATGTTGACACGTTCCACATCACCGGTGATGCAGCCCACATCCATAATAGACTTACAATGCGGCATCGGCAATCCTTTCAACGTGGTAGCAATGAATTCCGATATAATACCACACTGCCTGATCGTGTCCAGATAAGCATATCTCGTCACCGCTGATCCTTTTGTTGTTATAACGCCAGACTGGATCACTTCGACTCCATTTGCTCTCATCTCTTCAATCTTTTTATCGTAACCTGATATCATAAAACCCAGATGATGTATTCCGCCTCCGCATTTTCCAATCATATCTGAATAAACGTTTTCCTCCACACCTTTGACCTGTATAAGCTCAATCTCCACACCACCTTTAAAGGCAATCACAATATCTAAATCGGGTTTAATGGGCTTGCCCCGATAGGTAGCTTCGTGTTTTAGAGTACTTGAACGATACCATCGGCCGATATTCAGGAGTTTTGTATAACAAGCAACCGCTTCCGTTATGTCTTTTACAAGAATCCCAATCTGATGAATATTGGGGAGTGTCATTCTGCTGATATCGCGAATATCCGGTTGCTGCATGAATGCCTCCTTTCCTACTCAAAATTGAAAAGCGATTTTCATTGCCCGGTTGGCCTCTTTATTAAGATGAATATCAATCATTTCCCTGTATTTTTCAAGTGGAAGCTTGTGAGTCAGCATGTCATCCACCTGAACTTTTCCGGTGGAAATCATTTCCAGTGAGATTTCAAACGTATGTTTTCTGACGCCTGCGATGTTGTTATAGCGATAGCCGTAGCAGCCTTTGACGGTCTGCAGCTTGAGCCACAACGGGGTGAGATCCAGCTTTACCTCTTTTCCAATTCCGATAATGGAAAGTACTCCGCCGGTTGCAGTAACCCTGAGAGCCATATTCAGAGTTTCGGCGCTGCCGACCGTATCAAAGACTTTGTCATAGCCGCCC
>PHAT01000022.1 GCA_002840435.1 Deltaproteobacteria bacterium HGW-Deltaproteobacteria-6 | reverse complement strand
GGTCCCTTGGTGATGTTGGCGATATCGGAAACATCCATGCCCGCGGAAAAACCCTTTTCACCTGCTCCCGTGATGATGACCGCGCGGGTATCCCTGCTTTTTTCGATTTCGTTCACGGCGTTAAAAAGTTCCTCCCGGATTCCCAGATTCACGGAGTTCATCGGCGGACGATTCAAAACAATGGTCGTCACAAAGTCTTTCGTTGATACAATAATGTTTTTGTATTCCATCTTTTTTCTCCTTTCAATATTTTTGTTCTTTAATCTGATAACCTACAACGATGAGCCATCAGCCTACATCCTGCCAGTCTAAAAGTCTACAGCCTAACAGCCTGTTTGTTCTGGTGCGCCAGCCGCATACCCGGATGCGGCACTTCAAAAAAGGGAACATTGGTTCCTCCCAGACTGCCGATATAGGCGGTACGTCGGTCTTTTCCGCCAAAGCAGATATTGGTTGGCCGGTTAATCACGATGCCCTGCGGGTCTTCCACACACATCTCCAGCTTGCCTTGTGGATCAATAAATCCAATGGCGTTAGCAACGGGAAAGGCAATCCACAGGTTGCCCGCTTCGTCAAAAGCGATGCCGTCGGGGAAACCCAGCTTGCCCAGAAAGGAAGGACCGAAGATCTCTGCCTTGTCCAATCGGTTATCCTGATTGATCCGGTAGCGCAAAACACGCCGCTGCATGGTTTCGGCTACATAGACGTAATCCTCTTTTGCGTCCACTGCCACGCCATTGGCAAAACATATACCGTTTGCAACAATGTGCGGTGCCTGATCACGTGCAATCATGATCAGGCATCCGTCAGGAACAGGTGACGAAAGTGAAGCATCGATATCAGGATTGTCCGTGGAGTTCGATACCCAGAGACGGCCTGCAAAATCAAGGAAGGGAAAGTTGGGGGTGAACATTTTTTTGCCGTCGGCTTCCTTCATTAACACGCGATGGCTTCCGGAGGGCGCCACAGATTGGACTTCGCCGTTGCCGATGTTGGCAACAATGCAGTTGCCGTCTTCATCAATGCAGATGCCATTGGGCAGGCCTCCAAGGTTACCGAAGAATGTTGTGCGCCCATCCTCTTCAATGCGTGCGCATCGTCCCCGGGCGTCGGCCGTGTAAATGCTGCCGTCATCAAGTGCCATAACTCCTTCCGGTCTTGCCAGTCCGCCGCCAATGGTTTTTACAGCTTTGAGATCCATGTTTGGCTATAGATCCTCTCGAATATTATGGAATGAGGTGCTACATGTAACGTCTACGGGAATAAGTTTACTCACGGGATGCCGCGGTTGCTTTTTTTGTCAAAGGTGACGCAGTGCAGCGGGATTCCGTGATGAAGCTCTTCGAGACATTTATTGCAATAGACACAGCGCGGCTTTTTCTCCGGATCCTGTTCCCATTTTCGAATTAACCCGGGTTCTGTAATCAATGGGCGACACAGCGAAATAAAATCAGCTTCACGGTTCTGGATCATTTCCTCCATCATGTCAATGGTCTTCAGGCCGCCCACGGCAATCACCGGGACTTTTGCACTTTTTTTAATTTCCCGTGCCCAGGGGCGAAAATAACCCTCCCGTGACGGTTTGTTGATTTTTGTTTTATACTCCGTTCCTTCATATTTTTCGCCACGCACGCCGGAACTGATTTCAATCGCGTTATAACCGGTCTCGGCCAGCAGTTGGGAGGCTTGCATTCCTTCGGCCGCGGTAAGCCCCCCCGCAAATCCGTCTTCAATACCCAGTTTGATCAAAACAGGGTAATCTGCTCCAACCATGTTCCGGATTTTTTGAAACGTTTCCCGATGCAGGCGCAGCCGGTTTGAGAGGGATCCGCCCCACCGGTCGGACCTTCTGTTTGTGAAGGGTGAAAGAAATTGGCTGAACAGATACCCGTGGGCACCGTGAATCTGAACAGCGTCAAAACCGGCCTCCAGAGCCCTGCGGGCTGCCTGACCAAATGCATCGAGAATTTCCTCGAGTTCCTCTTCCGTTATTTCGCGATAACTTCCTTTATAGTAAGGATCATCAGCAATGACGGATGGAGCGATGGGCAGTTGCTTTCTGGTTTTGACAAAACGGGCTTCACGGCCTCCGTGATAAAGCTGAACGGCAATTTTAGCGCCATGCTCATGGGCTTTTGCGCTGAGTTTCCGTAAACCGGGAATCAATTCGTCCTCTGCAATTGAATTCATAAAAGATGAGATTTGACCGGATGGATGAACGTACATGATGCCGGAAATAATCAGCCCGACGCCGCCTTCGGCAAGATCGGAAACCAGCTTCAGCTGGCTTTCGGTTACCTGACCGGTGAGGTCCGACATGCCGTCATAGGTGGCGGACCGGACAAACCGGTTGCGCAAGGTTAAATTTTTTATTTGTGCTGTTTCAAATAAAATACTCATGCGTTTGGCCTTATGCCGTATAACCATATTTGTGTGTGCAAACAGACGCGATCAGAGCCTTCAACTCCGTGTGAATAAGGATTTATCCCTCAATTCTATTGAGTAGAACGCCATGATGGCTTCTTCGATAAACACCGGGTCAACAGGTGGTAGATTTATATTTGGATAGTTGTCCGGTGTCAAGCATATTCATTGCGAAAAATAGGGCAGGTTTTGATTTGTACAGCAACCGTTGTATAATCATTGAGAAATTGATTTTTTTATGAGGATGTGTTTATAAATATGATTGACACACAAATAGCTTTTTTTTATACTTTATCATCTTGTTTGAATCATGATTCTAATGAAAAGGGTGAATGGACAGATTTAATATGACAGGCCGTTTGGTTACTTACTTATTTTTTATCATTGTGGTTTTGACGTCGATTCCGCTTTATTTAATCGCTTTGACGATCCGTCTGGTGACCTATCCTTTTGACCACCGCCTGAGGTTCCTCCACCTGTTTACCTGCTTTTGGGCTTCGATTTATTCCTGGATGCTGCCCGCCTGGAAGGTCCGCATTGAGGGTCGTGAAAATGTTCGCAAAGATGTTGCGTATATGGTGGTTTCGAATCATCAGTCTCAGCTGGATATCCTGATTGCTTTTCGCCTTTTTTTTCACTTCAAATGGGTGTCCAAAATTGAAATGTTCAGATTTCCGCTCATCGGCTGGAACATGGTTCTGAATCGTTATGTTAAACTGAAGCGTGGCGACAAGGAAAGCATCGCTAAAATGCTGACGGCATGTGAAGTGCATCTGGATGAGGGAAGTTCCGTTTTTATGTTCCCGGAAGGGACCCGTTCTCAGGACGGCGAGATCAAGGCCTTTAAACTCGGCGCCTTCCAGCTGGCGCACAAAAAGAAAGTGGCCATTCTGCCCATTGTGATCAGCGGAACGTGCAAGGCGCTTCCCAAGCACACCATCATATTTACCGGCGTGAAAAAATTGTATATAAAAATATTTGAAGAAATTCCCTATTCGGCTTTTAAGGACTTATCGGTGGAGGAAACCGCGGAAATGGTGCGGCAGTTCATGATCGGAAATCTGAACGTGATGAATCAATACACACTTGGGAAGTAGATGCTCCGGTCTTATGCTTTCAGGAGCGCACTGCCGATTTTTTTCTGCCGGATCTGCATCAGGCCTTTCTTAAGCGCCACCATTGATTCTATGTCCCTGTGAAGGTAAGTGTATTCGAAAGATCCGGTGATTTCCCGGCGGTCGGTTATTTGTGTGATGCGTTCGTGAAATTCGGTCGCGGTTCTGGTAAAAGTGATCATTAGCGGGACGGGTGAGGCGTTGTTCCGATCGAGCCTGCTGGCCGCCTCATAGGCAATGACCCGCATGGTCTGCAAAAGCGCGTGAAGGGCTCCCAGTTCGCTCTGCAGCATGATGTCCGGTTCAGACGGATGCTCCCTGATGGCGGCGATCAAGAGGGACAGTTGCGCGGCTGTGCCTCCCAGCACAGGCCCCATCATGACAACGTCTTCTATTTCGCCCATGGGGACAACCATGTCCCGCCAGGCGCTTCCTTCCTTTCCCAGGACAGATTTCTTCCCGACCCGGCAGTTCTCCAGTTTAATGCCGCCGTGCGGTGAAGGCTTTAGAAAATTCATCGCCATCGGCTGTGTGACAGTGACACCTTCTGTCGTGCGAGGAACGATAAAGGCTGTAAAACGCTTTTGCGGTGTTTTGTCGTCCGTTATGGCAATGACAATGAAAATTCCCGCAATGGGTCCATTGGTCAAATAGGTTTTCTCTCCGTTTAAAATATAAACGTTGCCATGCTTTCGGGCCGTTGTCACCAGCTGCTTCGGGTGGGCCCCCCGACCCGGTTCGGATACTGCAAAGGACAGGGTGATTTTCCCGGCGGCCGCGGCAATCAGATACTGACTTTGCTGTTCGCGTGTTCCGAAAATCCTGATGATGTAATGGGCTATGATCTGCTGGTAGAGCCAGGATAAGGCCAGCCCGAGATTGTAGCCGTTTCTGACGAACGACTCTCCCGCTTTCAAAAGATCGATATATCCGCCGCCATTGCCGCCGTACATTTGGGCAATGCCGATTTTAAAAAGGCCGGCCTTGCCCATCTTTTGCCAG
>PHAT01000021.1 GCA_002840435.1 Deltaproteobacteria bacterium HGW-Deltaproteobacteria-6 | reverse complement strand
GCAGATGCAGGACATCCCGGTTGTTCTTGCTTCGCAGGACGCGATCAACGCTGCCATTAATCTGGCCTACGACATGAGCCGCTCTTCTGCCAAGGATTATTTTGAAGAAATAAGCGAAGAGACGGCAGACGATCTGATATCGGAAATCAATGAAACAGCAGACCTGCTCGATGAAACCAGCGACGCCCCGATCATCAAGTTGGTCAACCTGCTGGTTTCCGGTGCCATTAAAGACCGCGCCAGTGATATTCACGTTGAGCCGTATTCCGGAACGTTAAAAATCCGCTACCGGATTGATGGAATTCTTTATGACATCCTGAACCTGCCGCGACGGATTCAGTCACCGCTTACGTCCCGCCTGAAGATTATGGCCAAACTCAACATCGCTGAAAAGCGTCTTCCGCAGGACGGCCGGATTGAACTGAAGATTGCCGACCGTCTGGTAGACGTGCGCGTATCCGTGATTCCCACGGCTTTCGGTGAAAGGGTGGTGCTGCGTCTTTTGGACAAATCGGCCAATATCCTGTTGCTTTCGGATCTGGGCATGCACGACGAGCGAATCAAGTTGCTGGACAGGCTGATCAAGTCACCTTACGGGATTATTCTGGTGACGGGACCTACCGGCAGCGGAAAGACCACCACTTTATATGCGGCGCTTTCCACTATCAACCGGCCGGAAATCAACATCATTACCATTGAAGACCCGATTGAATATCAGATGGACGGTGTGGGGCAGATTCAGGTCAATCCAAAAATTGATCTGACCTTTGCCGCCGGCCTCCGTTCCATTGTGCGTCAGGATCCGGATGTCATCCTGGTTGGTGAAATACGCGACCGGGAAACCGCGGAAATCGCTATCCAGTCATCGCTGACCGGTCACCTGGTCTTTTCGACGCTTCACACCAATGACGCGGCCAGTGCCGTAACGCGTCTGATTGACATGGGGATTGAGCCGTTTCTGGTGACATCTTCCATTGTGGCGATCATTGCCCAGCGCCTTGTCCGCGTGCTTTGTCCGCATTGCAAGGAAATCTACACGCCTGATAAAGAAACCCTGGCCAATCTGGGACTCACAGCACTGATATTGGAGAACAACACCTTCTACCGAAAAAAAGGCTGCAATCTTTGCATGCATACCGGATTCCGCGGCCGAACGGCTATCTTTGAAATTATGGTCGTGGAAGATGATATTAAAAGACTGGTTTTGAAAACATCGGATGCCAATCAGATCAACGAACTGGCCGTTAAGCAGGGCATGATTACGCTGCAGCAGGACGGTATTCATAAGGTGCTGGCGGGGATCACCACAACCGAGGAAGTATTGCGCGTTACCCGGTCGCTTGCCCGCAAGGATGATATTGTTCAGGAGACATGAAGGGGAAAATGAAACCTGTTCAAGCCTGCATCGACAGCCGTTGCCGCTACTTTGAAAGACCAGGCGCCGTAAACACCCGTCAGGCCCTGGAGATCGTTTGTCTGAGAGCCGCCCGGCCGGATATATCCGGAATTATTATTCCGACCTATTCCGGCAAAAGCGCGCTCATGGCGGCTAAAATAATTGATCCCGCAAAAATTGTTGCTGTCACTACGGTATACGGGTTTAAAAAGCCCAACGAGCAGCTGATGAAGGAAGCCACGCGCAGCAGACTGCTCGCCATGGGAATGCAGGTGGTTACAGCCGCGCACGCATTTGGCGGAGTTGGACGCTCGGTGCGCAGGAAACTGGGAACGTATCAGGTTGATGAAATCATCGCTTACGCGTTGCGAATTTTTGGTCAGGGCACGAAAGTGGCGGTAGAAGCCGCTCTGATGGCGGCGGATGCCGGATGCGTGCAGGTGGATAAAAACATCATCTCCACAGGGGGATCGTCTTCCGGAATCGACACAGCCCTGGTTTTACAGCCGGCCAATACCAGTTCGTTCCTCGACGTGAAAATTCGAGAAGTCATCTGCAAGCCCGCATATTTTTAAGCTCTATGGGTTGCGATTGGCAGATATTCAACAGGTGAAAACATGAAGATTGATGAATCGCGTTTTATTGAATTTTATAAAATGAGCGGCAGCGGCAATGACTTCATCATCATTGACAACCGCGATCTCTCACTGCAGATTATTGATCTGCCGGTTTTTGTTCGCCGGATTTGTCAGAGAAAGGTTTCCGTCGGTGCGGACGGGCTTTTTCTGATTGAACCATCTGAGGTTGCTGATTTTAAGTGGCGTTTTTTTAATTCAGACGGCAGCGTGGCCGAAATGTGCGGCAATGGCAGCCGTTGCGCGGCCCGTTTTGCATATTTCAACAGTATTGCCGGACCGAAAATGTCCATTGAGACGGATGCCGGCATTGTTACCGCCGAGGTTTTTGACGACAATGTGAAGGTTCGTCTTACCGATCCATCCTCTTTGGAAATCGCCCGGGAAATCATATTGAACGGCAGTTCGTGTCTTCTGGATCTTATCGATACCGGAGTGCCGCACGCCGTTTCATTTGTGGATGATTTGGAAACCTGCGCCGTCGTCGGGACGGGACGGCAGATCCGCCGGCATGGCTCTTTCCAGCCGAGGGGCACGAATGCCAATTTTGCCCGTGTGACAGAACGGCAGAAAATGAAAGTTCGCACCTATGAGCGGGGCGTGGAAGATGAAACGCTCGCCTGCGGTACCGGTGTTGTCGCCTCAGTCCTAGCCGCCGCAGGACGCGGGCTTGTGGATTCTCCGGTAGATGTAACCGTGCAAAGCGGCGAAGTTTTACGAGTCTATTTCACCCGCCGGGATGACCGTTTTGAGGAAATTTACCTTGAAGGGAAAGTGAAAATGGTTTATCAAGGACTTCTTTTTGAAGAGGCCTATAAATAGTCTCGTTCCCTTGTCCACAGGGGGGATAGAAGTATGGTCTCATAGCCTTTTCATCATTCAGTGCGGGCATGGCAAGGCATAGAATCCGGAAACATTTCAAGATGATGTTTTTCTCGGGTTAAATCATTTTATTACCGCTGTAATTATATCAATTGGAGGTTTGAACAGTGCAGACTGCGGATAGATTAAAAAAAATACCCCCATATTTATTCATGGAATTGAGGAAAAAAATAAATCAGGCCAAAGCCGCAGGCGTCGATGTGATATCACTTGCGATCGGAGACCCGGTGGAAGCCACCCCGAATTCCGTTATTGATGAATTGTGCCGCAGTGCCCACGACCCTCAAAATCACCGGTATCCCACCGATGAGGAAAAGGGTATGCTTGCTTTCCGCAAAGAAATTGCCCGCTGGTACGGGGAGCGTTACGGCGTCAGCCTGAATCCCGAAAATGAAATTCTTGGACTTATCGGTTCCAAGGAGGGCTGTCATCACTTTGTGCTGGCACGCGTCAATCCCGGGGATGTCGTACTGATGACCGACCCCGGCTATCCGGCGTATCGATCCAGTATCCTGATGGGAGAGGGTGTTCCTTACAATGTGCCCATCCTCCCGCAGAACCATTATTTGCCGGTGCTGGAAGACATCCCCAAGGACGTGGCCAGAAAAGCCACTGCGATGTTCCTGAACTATCCGAACAATCCGACTGGCGCTTGCGCCACAATGGACTTTTTAAACAAACTGGTCGCCTTTGCGGGTGAGTTTGATATTGCTGTTTGTTATGACAATCCTTACAGTGAAATCGTATTTGCCGGGCAGGATCGCCTGAGTTTCCTGATGGCACCGGGGGCCAAAGATGTCGGTGTGGAACTGAATTCACTTTCCAAACCGTTTAATATGTGCGGATGGCGGTTGGGAATGGCGTGCGGCAATCCCGATCTGATTGCCGGCATCAGCAAAGTAAAGGAAAATACCGATTCGGGGATTTTTAATGCCGTGCAGTACGCGGGTATTCAGGCGCTACATAACGAAGCAGGCTTTATTGAGGAGATGCTCTCCATTTACGGACGACGGCGTGAACTGGTTTTAAAAACACTCAAAAAGATCGGCATCGATTTTAATCCGCCGCGCGGCACGTTTTACCTGTGGGTGCCGGCGCCTGAAGGTTTGACGTCACTGGAGTTCACCAACCGGCTGTTTGACAAGACTGCCGTCGTCGTAGCGTCCGGCACAGCTTATGGCCAATACGGAGAAGGCTTTGTGCGCATCTCGCTTACCGTGCCGGATGAGCGGCTGAGAGAGGCGATGGGACGCATCGAAAAGGAATTTACGAAATAACACCGGAAAAGGTCTGTATGCTTCGTTGCGCTGTATCCTCAGTTTCTGCGGCGTATGAAAAATACGCCTCGTTCCTTCAGCTTTGCGCGCCTCGCTCCCAGAGCCTTTTATGCCGCCTCGTTCTCCTTTGGATACGAAAGCTACTGTGGTTTCGCGTCGCAGTTATACAGTTAACGAATATATTGCAAGCATCGATTGATGTCATTTCGAAGCGAAGCGAGAAATCTTATCACTTGGTAATCATATTGTAAGGATTAAATAATGGAAATGGGTATTTTGGGACTTCCCCAGAGCGGGAAGAGCACCCTGTTTGAAATCATGACGGGAGTAAAAAGCGGCCAGTCGCATGAAGCGGT
>PHAT01000020.1 GCA_002840435.1 Deltaproteobacteria bacterium HGW-Deltaproteobacteria-6 | reverse complement strand
CTTGCCCCGGAATCGTTTGACGTTGAGCATGAAAATTTCGAGCTTGGAGAGCACATTGGGCGGCAGAAGGTTCCCGTCAATTTCAATCGAGATGGTCGGGTATTTTCTTTCCCTGGCCCAGGGGGTATAAAGTCCTTCGATCACGCGGCCGATCAGGCACGCGAAAGGTGAAATGTTGACAATGCCCGAATAGCCGTCCATCATAGCAGTAGCAGCCACTCCGCTGGATATGCTGATTTCCGAGTGAAGCTCGTGGCTCACGAAGTGCTTTTCGGTATTTTTCATGATTTCGGTCATGTTATGCGGCGTGTGCGGCACCAGACCGGTCGTGCTCAAGGTGTTGCGGATATTTTTCTCCACATTTTTTTTATAGATATGTTCGATACGCCAATCAATGATGCCCCGGAATTCTTTGGCAAAGACACGACGGTACCACGGCGCGAGCTTAAGCTTCTTTTTAAGCTCGTAATGCCGGACGAAGTCGCAGTAGTAAAACCATTCGGCGACATTCGACACCTTACCGACGATACCGTGGCGGCTGAATTGCTGAATCAGTTCATCGACGGCAAAATCGTCGCGACGGACATAGATTTCGCCCACAATCAGGACTTTCGGACAGTCATTCATTTTTCGGGCCAGCGGAATTTTGGAAATCGTGTCGGCAATCTCTTTCAGCACCGGGAGAACTTTTGTAATATCGCGTTCGGCGACGCTGATCATTTTCTGCCAGATTTGATCGTAAATTATCATGGCTTCGACAGGATCGGCGGCACACGTCCTTAGGGATGTTTCAACATCTTTCATATAATCACCGATAACCGCCGCCCACCAGGCATACTTGGTAAATTCCGTGCCCAGCTCTGTGTAGGAATTGTCTGAATCCATCGTAAACACCACAACGTTTTCCAGGCGCAGATCCTTGAAAAGGTTTTCATAAAACACAAAGTATTGTCCGGTTCTGCAGGGGCCCGTTGTTGTAGGGACAAACAGGATATAGATTTCATCCTTGCGGTATTGATCGGAAGATAAATATTTCAAAGCGCTTCCCAGGACAAGGTGCGACGGCAGGCATTCCTTGCCGGAGGCATGATTGCGTGCCATCTGCAGGGTGTAGATATCGGGAACGGGCATGGCTTGCGCATTGAGACCTAGGCCGCGAAGAGTTGCTCCGACAAGTTCCGCGGAGAGCCTGCCCATGTTGGATAAGAGCAACTTGACGCGGGGGTTGTGTTTAATCGGGATTTTTTCGCCGGTGACACTGTTTTTAATGTGGATCTCTTCGCCAGGGTTGTTGATGAAGCGAAGTCCGTTGTCGTATCGCTCCTCGCGGATATCGGTCAGCTTGGAGCGATAGCCTTCGATAATATCCAGAAAGGCTTCAATGCGTGTATCGACGCCGGCATCGGCCGTGTGGGAATCCAGCTCCAGAATTAAAAACGGTTTGGTGCCCATGATCCACTTCAGATAATGCAGCATGAAGGAATCGGGCGCGCAGGAAAAATTGGAAATGTAGGTCACAAAAATATTGTCTTCGTTTTTCAGAAGCGCGCCGGCCTTCATGTCCTGCTGGCCGTAATACCAGTACATGTTGGGATAAATGGCCTCGTCGGCAAACGGAAGAATATCAAACGGAATGATCGAGTAACCGCGGGAGGTGTATTTCCGGGGAATGCCCATATTGGCGTCTGTGGTAAAGGAGTTATAGGGACGTCCCAGGATGGCGATAACCGGACGTTGGGCCCGGCGGGCCTCTTCAAGCGCCTGTTTGCCCAGTTCCGTGAATCTGGCAAAGCACTCCATCTGTTTCTCATGCGCAAGGGTGAATGCGTTTTTCGCTTCGGCCTCACTGAATCCCAGCGCGGCAGCCATGGCGATGAACGGCTCGGCGGCTTTTTTTATCCCGTACATGAAGCTGACGACAGGCGCTAGATATTTTTCGTCCGGAACCTCTGGGAAAGCTTTCTTAATATAATAGGGCAGACCCTGTGTGATGGGGCAGAAATTGGCCTGGACCTTTTTTTCGTAACTGTCCATATCCCGAAAATGAGGCAGGAAAACATAATCGATATTACGGTTTAAAATATCCTGAACAGCGCCGTGAGCGATTTCCGCCGGAAAGCAATAACTGCTTTCGACGCGTGCCGTGCCTTCGTGTGAGATTTCCTGAGATACAAATGTTTCTATCCCCAGGGTATGGAAAAACCAGGAATAAAGCGGCCAGAGCGTGTATATCGAAAAACAGCGGGGAATACCGACAACGTAATCTTTTTTCTTAACAAGCGATGCCGGATCGGGGGCGCATTCTTTAAACAAGATGTCATTTCGTTTTTCAACATAGTCAATCACTTCGGCTTCGTTGAAGACTTTTTTCTTGCGGATATTGGCGTATTTGTTGCAGCGGCCTCCGAACATGTATTTGTGGCCGTTGACGTTGAGAATGCGGACCGGGCAGAAATTATCGCAGGCTTTGCACTGAAATTCCTTCTCATAGATAATGTCCGTGGCCAGAATCTGATCAATGTCGTAAATAGACTTGGTCAGAAATCCTTCGGCAGCTTTTTGTTTGGCGAGAATTCCGACGCCGAAACAGCCCATTAATTCCGGATCCGGGGGCACTAGGATATCTTTGTCCAGCAGCATGGCGAAGGCCAGTGGGACGGCCTTGTTCTTGGCTACGCCGCCCTGCAGGACAATGTTTTTGCCGATCGTCCGGTTGCCCACGACACGGTTGAGATAATTGGAGACAATCGAGGTGACGATTCCGGCGGTGATGTCTTCACGGGATGCGCCCTGCTGAATGGCGTTGCGGATATCAGAATTGATAAAAGCCGAACAATGTTCGCCGAACTTTAAAGGCTCCTTTGCCGCCAGCGCGATATCCCCGATCTGGTCGGCTTCCGGGATGTTCAAATCTCCCTGTGCCGATTCTTCCAGGAATGACCCAGTTCCCGCGGAACAGGCTTCGTTCATGGCATAATCGATCGGGACTTTGTTTTTGAGAGAAACATACTTGGCGTCCTGACCGCCGATTTCGAAGATCGTGTCGATGTTGTCCCGGTAAAACGACGTGCCTACTGCGTGCGCGATGATTTCATTGTAAACGCCGGGTGTTTCGAGGAAAACACCAAGAATCTCACGCGATGAGCCGGTTGTGGAAGCGAGGGTAATGCTGATTTTTTCTTCACCGATATCTTCGTGTATCTGCTTTTTCATCTGCACGAGGCAGTTCTTGAGTGAGCTGACCGGATCACCATGCGTGCGGCCGTAAAAGGACGCAGTGATCTCATTGGTTTCGATGTCGATGAGGCAGGCTTTTGTTGTGGTGGAACCGCCGTCCACACCTAGAATATATTCACGGTCGGCGACGACTTTTCCTTTTTGGGAGGGCAGATAGGTGACCCGGCCCTGTGCCGTCTGCAGGCTTTTGAATCTCTTAAACTGAATCTGGCTGCTCTTGAATAACTTATCCGCTGGCGGCAAAACACTTCCGGAGATTCCGGCCATCAGGGCCGCGCCGTAAGCCTCGAAATAAGGTGCCTGCTGGGGAACGATGAATTCGATTTGAGGCATGCGTTCGCGGATAAAGCGCAGGATGTATTGATTTTGCGTGACTCCGCCGACGAGCAGCACGGTTCCTTTCTCGATTTTAGCTCTTTTGAGAAAATCGATGACTTTGATGGCCATGACATCGCTCAGCGACAGTACGATATCGCCGGTTGTCGCTTCACCTTTGTTGAGCCGATGCGTGCAGTCGCTTTTCATGAAGACCGAACAGCGCGAGGAGAGTTTCAGTGCGCGGCAGTTATCGGGGATGTTGTTGATGTCGCCGAGCTTCATGTTCATCCGCGCCAGCTGCTGTTTAAAGAATTCTCCGGTTCCCGAGGCGCACTTGTTACCCGAAAAGCTGGTGATGATTTTGTTGTTGCGGTCGATGGTGTAGACAACCAGATCTTCTCCGCCCAGGGAAACCAGTGCGTCGATTTGATGATTGAGCTTTTGCAGGGCTTCTTCAATGCAGAGGGGTTCAATCACGCTGCTGATATTCAAAAGATGGCGGCCTTCGGTGCCGGTAACCAGTGTTTTTGTGTCCTGCGGTATATTGCGGGCTGACAGGATTTTGCTGAGGGTGTCGAGAAAATTGCCTTCATGCGGTTCAACGGCGCTCCATACGATGTCATCTCCCTCCAGCATGGCGGCCTTTACGTTTGACGATCCGATATTGATTCCCAGACTACGCATAAAAACTCCCTTAAGATATTATCCCCGTGGTCAATATTACGATTGATCCGTGTCGTCAAGCATCAGATGAGATCGTTAAAATAACCTTTGATAAGACAAAGGGTTAGACAGATTCGATGAACAAGAAAAAAGCAGCTGATCGCGCTTGCTTTCAGCTGCTTTTTGTTTCAATTAACATTGAGCTGTCCGTTGCAACAGCATCTTTATGTTTTGCCGCAAACCGTATGGTATTAATGGCCTTCTTCCATTGCGCCGCCGATATACATCATGGCCAGAAGCATGAAAACCAGCGTTTGGACAACCGATGTGAAGATCATTAAAAACATAATGGGCAGCGGAACAATGAGAGGTACCAGCAGAAGGACAACCAGCAGAACGATGTCTTCACCGGCGATATTGCCGAACAGACGGAAGGTCAGGGACAACGGACGCGACAGGTGACTGATGACTTCAATCGGCAGCATCAGCGGGATCAGCCACCAGACAGGTCCTAAGAATTGTTTGAAATATTTGAGGCCGTGAGTAATGACACCGACTACATGCGTGGAGAAGAACACGACGAGTGCCATAGCCAGGTTCGTGTTGATGTTGGCCGTCGGAGATTCAAAGCCGGGGATGATACCGATCAGGTTGCTTGTTAAAATGAACAATCCCAGCGTGGCAATCAGGGGAAAGAATTTTTTCCCGTGTTCCCCCATGGTATCGAGCAGCAGGGAATGAAGACCATCCACGATCACTTCCATAACATTCTGTATCCGGCCCGGATAAACCTGCAGGCTACGGGTTGCCAGAAACGAAAGCGTGGCCAGTATCAGCATCACAAAAAAAGTGTTGAAAACGATGGTCATGTTAATGCCAATGTCTTTCAACCAAGAAGTATGGAAGAATATTAGGGGTTCCATTTGTTTCTAACTA
>PHAT01000019.1 GCA_002840435.1 Deltaproteobacteria bacterium HGW-Deltaproteobacteria-6 | reverse complement strand
TGACTTCCTGATGAGCTCCCGTCACGACAGAATCCTCTCTCCGGATACCGCCACGGCTTATTTAAAAATATCCGACGGCTGCTCCAACTGCTGCGCCTACTGCGCCATTCCATCCATTCGCGGCAAAGCACGTAGCCGCCGGCCCGACGACATCCTGCTGGAAGCGCAAAAACTTGCCGATCGCGGCATCAGGGAAATCATCCTGATCGGTCAGGATACAACGGCCTACGGACGCGATCTGAAAACCCGTCCGAAGCTTTCCGCTCTTTTGTCTGATCTGGCATCCCTGCCCGGCTTAAGCTGGGTCAGACTGCTCTATACACACCCGGCACACATCACAGCAGACGTGCTGGAAGCCATCGCAGGTCATCAAAAGATCTGCCGTTACATAGACCTGCCGGTTCAGCATATTGACAACACGGTCCTGACCGCGATGAACCGCGGGGTTTTTTCAGAACGAATCCGTGAAATCATCAGCCTGTCGCGGAGCCTCATGACGGATGTTGCACTCCGGACATCGCTGATCGTCGGTTTTCCGGGAGAAACGAAAAAGCGGTTCGAGCGTCTGCTCGATTTCGTCAAGGAAGCACGGTTTGATCACCTCGGCGTATTCACCTATTCCCGTGAAGAAGGCACGGCTGCGGCAAAAATGCCTTCGCGGATTGGCGAGAAAGAAAAAGAAAGAAGACGCGATCTCATTATGTCTGAACAGGCAGATATTTCTTATGCCATAAACCAGAAATTAACCGGATCGGTTCAGGAGGTGCTGATTGAAGAGAAAAGCGACCGCGAAGGATTTGCGTTTATCGGACGCTGCCGAAGGCAGGCCCCGGAAATCGACGGCGTCACATACATCCGAAACAATGGCGCTAAAATCGGCAGCATTATGAAATGCAAAATAACCGCGGCCGATCACTATGATCTGTACGGAGAACTCCTGTAAAACATATTTGACAATCGTCACGGATTTCTCATATAGTTTTTCCAAATATTCTTGAGGTTACAAGGGTCATGCAGATATCCGATGTTTTCGCTGCTTATGCTGATGAGATGGTTCAAATCGAGGCCTACCTCGATCAATACATCTCGTCCGACATCAAACTGATTCCCGAAGTGGCGCACCATTTGATTGACAGCGGGGGCAAGCGGTTCCGACCCTTGCTGCATCTGATTTGTGCACGACTCTGCGGTTTTACGGGAGAGTCGCGATTTCCGCTCGCCGCATCCATAGAATTCATCCACACAGCCAGTCTCCTGCATGACGATGTCATTGATGAAGCCGTCATCCGCCGCGGCAAAACCTCCGCAAACCATGTCTGGGGCAACGCCGCAAGCGTCCTGGTTGGTGATTTTCTTTATTCCAAAGCCTTCACTCTTTTTTCCATAATCGGCGACCTTGAAATTTACCGGCTGATGTCGAAAATGACCAACACCATGTCGGAGGGCGAAGTGTTTCAGTTGATGAAGTGCGGAGATACAAATCTGACAGAAGCGGAATATCTGAGTATTGTAGAAAAGAAAACCGCCGTATTGATTTCCGCCGCCTGCGAAAGCGCTGCGGTTCTGGCATGTGCGTCAAATGAGCAAATCCAAGCGCTGGGGCAGTACGGATACAAAATCGGCATGGCTTTTCAGATCACGGACGACACCCTCGACTACATGGCCCAGGAGGAAGATTTCGGAAAAGCCATCGGCAAGGATCTGGAAGAAGGCAAGATGACGCTGCCGCTTATCTACACACTGGCCAGATGCTCTCAGACCGAACGGGATATGATTAAAACCACCATAGAAAACAAATCTTTTTCGCCTGAAACCATCAGAAAGATCTTTGCCCTGATCCAGGGTTCCGGCGGTATCGACTATTCGCTGACCCGGGCGCAAACATTTATCCGGGAATCCATCAACGATCTGGACGTGTTTAACCAAAGTCCCGCAAAAGACCATCTGCATGCAGTAGCCGATTACGTCCTGTCGCGAAAACAATAGCCGGGAAATACACGGCTAGGTATGTCCAAGCAGGTGATAGAACAGTTTCGTTGTCATGGATATGTTTGTGGCCGTGCTGAAAACAAAATTTCTGAACGTATGGGAAAGATTGTCATATTCCTTCTGAAGCGCCGCGCTGTCCAGAACATCGGCCTGGAAAGGGCTCGATGTCATGACGGACGCGTATAAAGGTTCATGACCGAAGGCCATGAAAGGAATCTTACCGAAAACATCGTCTGCTCCCAGAGTCATGAGATTCACATCTCCCTTGAGACCCTTACCAATGATATCGGCTGTTCCCTCCCTGATAATATAGAACTCCGTATTATTGTGAAACTGACTTTCAACAACCTTGTCTTGCGGCAATTCTCTTGAGTATTCACCAATATGGGCCTGAATGGCATTGATGTTGATCATCCTGAACCTGTTATCAAGGCTCAGAAGAATCTTTTTGAAATCCTCCGACAGTAACGAGTACTCCTGGTTAAGGGCTTCCGCATCGAGCAGACACAGCTGAACGTTATCTTCGGCAATCACCGTGGCGCTTCTCTCGTATGCACCGTAAAGGAACGACCGGATGGTCCCGATAAAACATCCTTCTCCAAGCCTGGCCAGGGTTATGGCGCCTTTGGGTGTTTCCTTGATGATCTTTACGGTACCGTCAGCGATGACCCACAGCCATTTGCCGTGGTTGCCCTCTTTCACGATCGTCGCGCCGGCGGAATAATTTTCTTCGATTCGCACATACCGGTAATCGACGTTTGGCCCTTTAATAGGCTGCAGAAAATCTGCTTTTACACCGCCGGCTCCGCCTTCCTCTCCTTCTTCCGGACCGACGGGACCGGAACCGACCAGGGCTATCCCTCCGTCATCCACCAGACGCAAAGCATCCAGCACAATCTCCATCATGCTCTTTTTAATGACACGTTCAACGCCGGTTAAATCACCTTCTGCAAAATCATACGTTCCGTCAGTCCACCCGAAAAGAGCGTATACCGCGTCCAATCCTTTCAGTTTGCCCAAAACGGCATTAATCGGCTGGCCGTCGATAAAATGCACAACGCCCTTATCCGCTGAATATTGACTCCGCAAGGTCAATGTTCCCGTGCAATTATTTCCTCCCAGTAGCTGAAAAACATCAGCAAGCGTTAAGAATATCAGGCTCCCGGAGAACACGATGTTATTGGACATAGTTTTTTATTTCCTTTTTTTTGCGTTGAGGAAGGCCGTCTGCATTCCTGATCTATCATAAGCCGGTTGACCGTTTGTTCTGAAGGGCCACAAGCCTGTCACAAAACGTGCTGATCGGCAAACACTCCTTAAATCTTTGTTAATATAGAAAACGCGGTTTTGGATGTCAAGAAAATCTTCATGCCGCAAGGATAAAGCGCACATTCGACGTTTTCCGCCAGGTGTAAATCGTGTTTATTGCCTGGTGAAGGCCCGTTTTTCAATAAACGGGCCTGTCGTTTCTCCCCGGACATCAAGCTTATATGACGAGCTTTTCGCCCCCATTACAAAATAACCGGCGGTTCGCAATATTTTGAATCGATAGTTCCCGCCCGGTCGTCTTTCAATGCCTGCGGCAGATGTTCCAGAATATCCGTTGCGGTGATGCCGTCCAGGCCTTTTTGCCCGGCTGCCAGATCTCCCGCATATCCGTGAAGAAAGACACCCTTGCGCGTTGCCATCTCCGAACTCAAACCAAATCCCTGCAAAGCTGCGATGCATCCGGTCAGTACGTCACCGCTTCCGGCTGTCGCCATTCCCGGATTGCCGCTCAAATTGACATACACCCGGCCATCCACCAACCCGATCAGCGAATGAGCGCCTTTGAAAACAACGGTTGCGTTGAATTTCGCGGCCGCCGCCCGCAAAATATCAATCTTATCGGCATTCACCTCAGCCACGGTCTTGCGCATCAAACGCGCCATCTCTCCCGCGTGAGGGGTGAGAATCGTTGCCGCTTTTCTTTTGAGCAGTATTTCCGGCCGCTCGGCAATTGCCGTCAAACCGTCGCCGTCAATAAGAAGAGGTTTAGAAATGACGGCAGCCATCTCGCGTACGAGCTTTGTCGTTTCCTCCTGCAAAGACAGGCCCGGCCCGATCACCACCATATCGGCCTTCTCCGCAAAAGACAGGAGTTCCGGTTTGGCTTTTAGAGACAGGCTGAATGCCGCTGTTTCCCTCTGCGGCAGATAAACAATTTCGCGTCCCGACTGAGCAATGAACGGGATGATCGAGGCGGGCGCCGCAAGCCTTGCGTAGCCGCCGCCCGCTTTCAAAAACGACATGGCGGAAAAATACGGTGCGCCAAAGTAATTGGCCCCGCCGGCAATAAACAGCACATCACCCATCGACCCCTTATAGGCCTCGGCAGATCGTGGAGGCAGCAACACCCGCTCATTGGTCTGTGTCAGAAGACTATCCCGGTCATAAAGTGCCGGAGGAAAGGAAATATGTGTCACAAAAAGCTCTCCGCAATGGTCATAACCTGGATAAAGCAGGTTGCCGATTTTCGGCAAACCAAACGTTACGGTGTAAGCGGCCCTGACCGCGGCCCCCACGACCCTTCCCGTGTCACCTGAAATCCCTGAAGGAATATCAAGACTCAATACCGGGCGTCCACTGGAATTAATCAGACTGATCACATCCGCGGCCAATCCCTTGACATCTCGATCCAGTCCCGTACCGAAAACAGCGTCCACGACGGCATCACAGTGCAGCGCGTCAACCCGTGCTTCATCGGCCCGGCTCAACAGTTGAACGTCGCCGAACAGGTTGCACAAAACATCATAATTCGTCCTTGCCGCTCCACTGTATTTCTTCGGCGAAGACACCAGGAATACTTTTGCCTGCCCGCCTGCCGAGTAAATCAAACGCGCCACGGCCAGGCCGTCGCCTCCGTTGTTGCCGGCTCCGCAAAAAATCACAAACGTTTTGCCTCGGATACCGATTTTTCTTTGCAACAGAACAACAGAAGCCAGTGCAGCGTTTTCCATCAGGATTTCTTCAGCAAGACCTAATTTTTCTATTGCATGCCGATCCATCCCTCGCATTTGTTCCACGGTGGCCAGTTTCATGGTTTTTTTCCTCACATTCCTCATGTTTTGATTTGAATAATTCTTTTTATAGTATAAAATAATTCATCATTATTTACCAATAACATTTTAAGGAGAGGTTAT
>PHAT01000018.1 GCA_002840435.1 Deltaproteobacteria bacterium HGW-Deltaproteobacteria-6 | reverse complement strand
TATTTTCCTCGCATCGAAACTCGGCATGGCGATTCGTTTCCGGGAAGACGATGTCCGCGATATGGGCCGGACGGCACGCGGCGTGCGCGGCATCAATCTGGATGAGGGTGACGACGTTATCGGTGTGGATATTCCCGCTCAAAACACTTACATGCTGACCATTTCGGAAAACGGCTACGGCAAATGCACACCGATTGACGAATATCGTGTGCAGTCACGAGGCGGCAAGGGCACCATCAATTTAAAAACCGTTGCCAAGATCGGCAATGTTTCCGGCGTGTTGCAGGTGCAGGGCGAAGAGAACATCATGCTCATCAGCAATGCAGGCAAGGTGATCCGGCTGAAGGTGCAGGAGGTCCCGATTAATCATCGTGTGACCCAGGGCGTCAAACTCATCGACCTGGAGCCGGAAGAAAAACTCGTCGGCGTCGCCCGCACAACGCAGGAAGCCGAAGGCCCGGATGACGGCGCTAACGGCGATGATGAGACGGATGTGACGACAGACGAAAACGGCACACCGGAAGAAGACTAGACCGTCGTTTCAACATTAAAAAAAGGGCGCTTCGAGGCGCCCTTTTTTTATGGCAGCTTGTGCATTCCGTCCATATGTGAAGACAAGGCTTCTTGTTGATGCCGGCATAATAGGTTATACTACCTGTATGCTGAACTACATATTTTTTGACCATACCGCCGATATAGGGGTTGAAATATTCGGGCGCACGAAAAAGGATCTGTTTGCCCATGCTGCCCATGCTTTGTTTGATATCATGATTCAGACCGCAGGCCATAAAAGCAGGAAAAGCCAGGTGGCAAAAGGAAGGCAAATCATTAAGAAGGTAGACGGGGCGGACGTGGAGGACCTGTTCATTAACTTTTTGCGGGAGCTTCTTTACCTGTTCAACGGTACGAGATGGGTAGTTGATCACTGTGAGATGATCGAATGCAGAAATACAAGACTCGTTGCGACGTTATGGGTTGAGCCATACAATAAAAAAAAACATTCAATGAAAACAGAGATCAAGGCGGTGACTTACTCCGGCTTAAGCGTTAAAAAGTTCAAATCAGGCTGGATAGCTAAGGTGATTTTCGATGTCTGATGACGACCTCGTAAAATGTCCATATGTGGCGTTGCGCTGGGGATTGCCACGCAGACCAAGGGTCTGCTCGCAATGACACAAGGGGATGAGAGATGTCTGAAATAAAGCTTGAAAGGATAGATGACAATCGCTGGTTGCTGCCTCAGACTGGTTCGATGCGTGTGCCGGGGATCATCTACGCCAACGACAAAATCCACGATCTGCTTCAACACGACGAAAGCACCAAACAGGTGGCCAATGTTGCCCATCTGCCGGGCATCGTCAATTTCTCACTGGCCATGCCGGATATTCACTGGGGGTATGGTTTCCCCATAGGCGGGGTGGCGGCTTTTGATCTGGACGGGGGCGTCGTGTCGCCGGGCGGCGTGGGTTACGACATTAACTGCGGCTGCCGCCTGATGGCAACGGGGCTTGCCCTTGACGACATCCGGGGGAAAATAAAGGATCTGACTGCCGCTTTGTATCAGCGCATTCCGACGGGTGTGGGTTCAACAGGCTATGTCAAGCTCTCCGGTAAAGATCAGAAAAAAGTGCTTGAGGAAGGTGCAAAATGGGCCGTGCGAAACGGTTTCGGATCCCTCCAGGACCTGGAAACAACAGAAGACGGCGGTTGCCTGAATGGTGCGGACCCGGAACAAGTTTCATCGCGGGCCCTCGAGCGCGGCAAGCAGCAGCTCGGCACACTGGGTTCCGGCAATCATTTTCTGGAAATTGAAGTCGTGCAGGACATTTTTGACGAAAAAGCGGCGACAGCGTTTGGGCTGCGCAAAGGGCAAATTGTCGTCATGATCCATACCGGGTCGCGGGGGCTGGGCTACCAGATCTGCGATGATTATCTGGCGCTTATGGTGAAGCATCAATCGGAAACCGGCATCGCATTGCCGGACCGGCAATTGGCCTGCACCTATCTGGCCTCGCAGCGTGGGAAGAATTATCTTGCGGCCATGGCCTGCGGTGCCAATTACGCCTGGGCCAACCGGCAGATTTTGATGCACCTCACGCAGGAGGTTTTTGAAAAAACACTGAGAATAGCGCCGCGTGAACTGGGGATGCGACTGGTGTATGACGTCTGCCACAACATCGCCAAAATTGAGTCGTTTAAAATTAATGGTAGTGAGAAAAAACTTTGCGTTCACCGTAAAGGTGCGACGCGGGCTTATCCGGCAGGTCATGAGGCAGTTCCCGCAAGATATAAAAGTGTCGGTCAGCCCGTGCTGATTCCTGGGGACATGGGAGCTGGTTCTTATATATTAGTTGGTCAGGAAAAAGCCATGCAGGAAACCTTCGGCAGTGCCTGTCATGGCGCAGGGCGGGTCATGAGTCGAACCCAGGCCATCAAGACCAGCCGGGGCCGCTCCATCAGCCGCGAACTAGCCGATAAGGGTGTTTTGGTGATGGCTGGCAGTAAGGGAACGCTGGGTGAAGAAATGCCGGAAGCTTATAAGAATTTGAACGACGTCGTCCAGGTGGTCCATGATGCGGGCATTGCGAAGAAGGTGGCGCGCTTAAAATCAATTGCCTGCATAAAGGGATGACGGATGAAATATTTAAAATGTTACGCTATTCGCTCAGAATATCCTGCAACTTTGGCTCTAATGCTCATTCCGCGACAGCCGAAAACTCGCCCCGCGGGCTCAAACAGTTCGGCTGTCTAATGCTGCATTTCGCAAAGAGCCAAAACGTTTCGGATATATTCGCTCAGAGCATTCCATTTTAAATATTTTACTAAATGGATTATCTGGTTCGAATTGACTTTTTTACAGGCTCGGCATAAGAAGACCATATCAATAAAATGCGGAGAACAGCATGGCCGAAATTATTTTAGACGAAAGTGAAGACTGGGATAAACGCGTTTTGTGCAGTGACGAGTCCTGCATCGGCACGATCGGTGCGGACGGAAAATGCAGGGAATGCGGTAAAACTTATGAGGGCGTTCTCCCCCAGGGTCACGATAAAGAAACTGCTGAACCTGTCATCATAGAGAAAACAAATCCGGTTTCATCGGAAGACTTCGCCTCCGACGAAGAATGGGACAAAAGGGTTTTGTGCAGTGACGGCAACTGCATAGGCGTGATCGGACCGGACGGCAAGTGCAGGGAATGCGGGAAACCATTATCGTAAATTTTGCAATAGCTCATCATTAAGAGATAAATAGCCATTAACCTCTCAGCTGGTTCAGTCATGTTGACTGAACCAGCTGTTTTGTACGATTAAACTTAAACTAAGGGTTCAATCTACAAGATTGAACCCGCAAGGATAAAGAAAGAGGCAGGTGGAGGTTGCATCTGCCTCTTTCTTTATATCAATATATTTATGAATTTTTAGCCGGATCTTTTTTCAAATTCAGCGGACATACCTTGAGGCATTCATCGCAGCCGATCCAGTAATTGTGTCCGGCGGTGTTGATGACGCGCTCGATGTTTTTCAAGCCGGCTTCGCTGCTGAGCGCCAGCGGATAAATGGCATGTTTGATCGTGTGACCCAGGCAGGTCATTTTATTGAATTTTCCATCCGCGTCAAAAGCCTTTGCCGGACAGGCTTTGGAACAGGCTTTACAAGCGGGAGGGCAAGGATCAGGAGTAAGCAGCGGGTCTGCGTCAATAACCGCATTTGTGACAACGGCCCCTAGCCGCAACAGCGCGCCATGCTGGGGATGATAAGCCTGGCCGCTCCGGCCGAAACTGGCGAGCCCGGCATTGACCGCGGCGTGTTTCAGCGACAAAATGCCCCACGGTTCAAACTGATGAAAGACCATCGGGGCGTAACTGGGAATTGGAACGGCGAGATATTTACCCAAAGATTCGATGTAATTGCAAAGGGCGAGAGCTGTTTCATCAATGCGCATATAGGCGCTGTGATAACTTCGATGCAAGGCATAAAGATTATAATCCGGTGATTTTAGTATTCCGCGGGGAACGGTAATGCCAAAGACAATCACGGTTTGTGCATCCCGGCAAACACGTTCGGGGTGATGTGCCTCGGGTGCGGCGGCAAAACGATCTACTGATGCGAAACCAAGATCGGTTACCATCGGCTTTAAAAAATTGATAATGGTTTGCTTTAAGATATCACTCATTAAAACTCGTAGAGCTGTGCCCCCGGCACCACCGTAAACTTGTGTTTCAATAAAACGTCGATTGCCTTTTCCGGATCGTCAAAGCGGAAGATAATTACGGCGTTCTGGCCGCTTTTTTCAACGAAGGCATAGAGATATTCAACATTGATGGCTTCCTGAGTCAGGACTTCCATGATGCTATGCAGGCCGCCTGGCTGATCGGGAACTTCAACGGCCACGACAACGGTCTTGCTGACGCGAAACCCCGCGTCCTTGAGGACCTTGTTTGTTTTTTCCACATCATTGACGATTAAACGCAAAATGCCGAAGTCCACGGTTTCCGCCAGCGACAGGGTGCGGATATTGATGTTGTTTTCCTTCAGCACACGGGTGGCATGTTCAAGTGAACCGGGTTTGTTTTCCAGAAAAACAGAGATTTGTTCGACTTTCATATTTCCTCCAGAATTCTTTCGTTCATGTTGTCGGCGGAAGCCGCCGGGCACCCTTAAAACATATCGGGTCATTTCCTGCGGGATGCTGTGTCTCCCTGAAAAATGAACAGCATCAAATGATGCGTTTGTCGATGACCTTCCTGCCTTGTTCCTTCAAGGTTTGCGGGGCAACCAGCTTGACGCGTGGAGATATGCTTAAATAATCCTTCATGTCTTTCACAATTCTTTTTTCAATGATCTGCAGTTCCTTGACGCCACCCGATTCGCTGAAGAATTTATCGCTGACTTCCACCTGCAGTTCGACGGCGTCCAGGGCTCCGACTTTGTCGATAATCAATTGATAGTCCGGTTCGACGCCCTGGATCTCTTTCAGGATCGCTTCCACCTGTGAGGGATAGATATTGATGCCACGAATCGTCAGCATATCGTCGCTACGCTTGAGTACGCGTTCCATCCGGATATGGGTCCGGCCACAACGGCAGGGTTCGGGAATCAAGCGTGAGATATCGCCTGAACGGTAACGGACCAGCGGAAACGCTTCTTTGGTCAAACTGGTAAAGACCAGTTCGCCTTCT
>PHAT01000017.1:7549-10949 GCA_002840435.1 Deltaproteobacteria bacterium HGW-Deltaproteobacteria-6 | reverse complement strand
CGAAAGGGTGTTCACGGTCGAAAGCCCTTCCAGGTCTTCCGCCGTATAAATCGGCTTCACGGTGATGCCTTCCGGCGTCTCCCAGGTCAAAGACGCAAGCGGCTTTCCCCTGAGTTCCTTCGCTGCGGCTGCCTGCCACTTCTCCATATCCTTGTGTGCGCTCACGGTAAACTCCTTGAAATGTATATATTGCGGGCTCATTGCGGTTTGCTGCGGAGAGCTTCATAACATTCGCAACATACCTCATCACGGTATTTTTCGCAATCTTTAGAACCGGAATGAAGTCGTTGTCCTTTAAAAGCTATCCGATTTCACAATCATCATGGCTGGTTTTAACTCCCCGCGGATTGGCCAGCATCGTTTAAAAAAAATGTTTCAGCGCTTGCAAACACTTTTCTAAAAGATTATAAATGTGCACAACGTATAAAAATAATTATTTGACAATTTTATGATAACAGGAGGGTGGAAATCATGGGCAATGTTTTCAATTTTTCGGGTAAAACAGCAATTGTCACCGGAGCAGGCCGTGGGATTGGCCGGGTAATTGCCTTGGGATTGGCCGAAGCCGGAGCCAATGTTGTTTTGTGCAGTCGGACTAAAACAGAAATTGATGCCGTCGCGGATGAGATCCGCAAAACAGGCGCAAAAGTGATGACCGTTGCGACGGACCTGACGGTACATGAACAGCTGGAAAATCTGGTTAATGTCACTGTCAAAGAATTCGGGCGCATCGACATTCTGGTGAATAATGCCGCCCGCAGTTTTCTGCGCGGTCTTTTGGATCTGCGCGAAGATGGCTGGGACAAATGCTTCAACACCAACGTCAAGGCCGTCTGGCTTTTGAGTCGTCTGGTTGCGCGTCAGATGATTGAGCAGAAAAGCGGTAGAATCATCAACATTACCACCGTGGGTGCGGACAAGGCCGAGGCGGGCATGGCCGCCTACGGATGCAGTAAGGCGGCGCTGAAGCATCTTACCCGCTGTATGGCCAAGGAATGGGCGCAGTTGGGCATCAACGTCAATGCGGTTGCTCCCGGATTCACCCGCACGGATTTCAGCAAACCCATCTGGTCTAATCCGGACCTGGAAAAAATGATCTCCCAGGTCATTCCCAAAGGAAAAATTGCTGAACCGGAAGATGTTGTCGGAGCTGTGCTCTTTCTGGCTTCGGATGCTGCCAGCTATATTACCGGTGACACGATCTATGTGGATGGTGGAACGATGACCTCTTAGCAATAAATATTGGAGGAAAGGCATGAACAGCAAAGATGTGAACAATAAAAGCATTGTCAGTCCGGTCATTGCGGATATTCGTTCCGGTATGAAGCGCGGCAAGGTGGTATCGGTCCATGATGCCATACGCGTTATCCGGGACGGCGATACCGTGGCCATTGACGGTTTTGTCGGTTATTCACCTGAAGAACTGCTGTGCGCGCTGGAAGATCGTTTTCTGAAAACGGGAGAACCGAAAAATCTCACGCTGATTTTTGCCGCCGGGATTGGCGACAGTAAGGAGAAAGGCATCAACCGTCTGGCTCATGAAGGCATGATCAAACGCCTGATTGCCGGACACTGGGGGTTGATTCCTAAAATGCAGAAGCTGGCGCTCGCGGGGAAAATTGAAGCCTACAATTTTCCCCAGGGCGTCATTACACATCTCTTCCGCGATATTGCCGGTCATGCTCCGCGAACCATTACGCATGTGGGGTTGGGGACCTTTGTCGATCCGCGCCTGTCTGCCGGCAAAGTCAATGCGGTTACCAAGGAGGATCTGGTCGAACTGATCCACTTTGACGATAAGGAATACCTGGCCTACAAGACGATGCCGATTCACGTAGCGCTCTTACGCGGCACAACAGCGGACATGGACGGCAACATTACCATGGAAAAAGAGCCGCTGACGCTGGAGATGCTGCCGATTGCCATGGCGGCAAAAAACTCCGGCGGCTTTGTGATCGTCCAGGTGGAAAGAATTGCCGATCGCCACGCACTCAATCCCCGCCAGGTCAAAATTCCCGGCATTCTGGTTGACTGCGTGATTGTGGCCAAACCAGAAAATCACTGGCAGACGTACGGGACGTCCTACAATCCGGCTTTCAGCGGTGAATTTAAAATACCTACGGCAACGGTGGAGCCTCTGCCCATGGATGAACGCAAGATCATTGCGCGCCGCGCCGCTTTTGAGCTTCGACCGAACATGGTGGTTAATCTGGGCATCGGCATGCCGGAAGGCGTGGCCAGTGTTGCCAACGAAGAAGGCATTTTCGATTATCTGACGCTGACGGCCGAAGCGGGATCGATCGGCGGCATCCCCTCCGGCGGTATTAATTTCGGCACGGCCACCAATATGGATTGTCTGCTCGACATGCATCAGCAGTTCGATTTTTACGACGGCGGCGGCCTCGATCTGGCTTGCCTGGGGTTGGCCCAGATGGATTCGCACGGGAATGTCAATGTCAGCAAGTTCGGCCCCAAACTGGCCGGCTGCGGCGGTTTCATCGACATCACCCAAACCGCCAAAAAAATTGTTTTCGGGGGAACCTTTACCGCAGGGGCGTCTGAACTGGCCATTGCCGACGGCAAATTGAAAATCAACAAAGACGGCGGCTCTAAAAAAATCATTAAGGATGTGGAGCAGATCACCTTCAGCGGCAAAACCGCGCAGCAGGGGGATCAGCAAATTTATTACGTCACGGAACGCTGTGTTTTCAAGCTGACTCCGGAAGGCGTCGAGCTTATTGAAATAGCGCCCGGCGTCGATCTGGAAAAAGAGGTTCTGGCGCAAATGGATTTTAAACCCATTATTAAAAATCTCCGCCTGATGGATGAGCGGATTTTTAAACCGGCGCCGATGGGGCTCAAAGATGATCTGCTGAGCATCCCCATTAACGAGCGACTGACCTACGATCCGGCAAACAATATCTTCTACGTCAATTTTGAAGGGTTGGCCGTCAAGAGCAGAAGCGATATTGAGGCGATCCGCTCGCGGGTAGCGGAAATCTGCGCCCCGCTGGGCAAGCGTGTGAAGACCATTGTTAATTATGATAACTTTTCAATTGTGCCGGAGTTGGAAGACGAGTACGTTAAAATGGTCCAGTTTGTTGTGTCCAAATATTACAGCGATGTGACCCGTTATACGACCAGCGCATTTTTACGCATGAAGCTGGGCGATGAACTGAAAAAACGGAATCTCGCGCCGCATATCTTTCAGTCCAAGGACGAAGCCAGGGAGGCGTTGGAAAAGAAACAATAAGGCAATCAGCATGTCCGTCTGCAATTAAAAAAAGAAATGGGGTTTCAGCTAAGCCTGAAACCCCATTTCTTAAAACATTAAAATATCTGTTGATGGTCAATCGGCAACTTGAATATTTTTCAAGTTTTCAAAAGACATCCAACTATT
>PHAT01000017.1:6634-7367 GCA_002840435.1 Deltaproteobacteria bacterium HGW-Deltaproteobacteria-6 | reverse complement strand
TCCCGTAACTTTCGGTGTAACAACATCCATAGCCCACTTGCCGGTGACATCAATCTTAGCCTGTGCCTGAACCATCGTTGCTGATGCGACCAAACCCATCACAACCAAACAAAAAACCACCATACTTAATCTTTTCATGAACTCCTCCTTTTCCTTGTTGTTAGTTTTTGAACCATCCCATACTTAAGGCTTCCACCTTTAGAAAGGTATCATATGCGGAGATTTTTTTATTACTGCGGATCTCCCGATCATTTTTTTGTGTTTTATAGAGCAACGAACATGCCAGTCTCATCATCAGGCGGCCGTCCTTCTAGTTGCCCGTAATGATAAATGATTATTTCCAGGAAATATTACGCCCCTTTTTTTGTTCCGCAGTAATGGGGAATAACTCCTCAGGGCATGGAAAATAATGCTCAGAATAAACTGCATGGAATTGCCGCCTGCGAAGCGGCAGCACACATGGGACGCGGTATCAAATGGTTTCCGAAAGAGAAAACCTTCGTCCGCAATAAGGCAGAAATAAATAGTTTATCGAAAAAAATCTTTTCCCGGCAAAGCCGGCGGCGAGAATGAAAAAAACATCTGAATAAAAATCAATACAGGTCAATCATTCGAAAAAAAATGGGGTTTCAGACTAAGCCTGAAACCCCATTTCTTAAAACATTAAAATATCTGTTGATGGTCAATCGGCAACTTGAATATTTTTCAAGTTTTCAAAAGACATCCAACTATT
>PHAT01000017.1:0-6500 GCA_002840435.1 Deltaproteobacteria bacterium HGW-Deltaproteobacteria-6 | reverse complement strand
TCCCGTAACTTTCGGTGTAACAACATCCATAGCCCACTTGCCGGTGACATCAATCTTAGCCTGTGCCTGAACCATCGTTGCTGATGCGACCAAACCCATAACAACCAAACAAAAAACTACCATACTCAATCTTTTCATAAAACTCCTCCTTTTCTTCCTTTAGAATGGCGTGATTTTGGCGTCACACAGCAGTACGACTATCAGAATTGCATCATGATGACAAGTAAAAAAATGCAAATAATTGCTACAAAAAAATTTTAACCCAAACTGGCATCCAGCTGATATTTTATTTATCAAGTTGATCAAAATAATGAACTGAAAGAATTAAAATATGAAACGGAAAAATACGGCAGCGCGTCTGGAAAACGCGGACACGACAGGCATGCAGAGGCTGTCGAAAAAAGTATTTTGTGACGTTGCGTTGAAGGATATATCCGTGAAAGGCTTTTTGATTTACTGCGCCCGAAACAATGATTGCCGGTTTGAAAACCATCAAGGCACGCAAAAGCAAATACCCGATGCCGGCATTATTCTGTTTCTAAAGATGCGCATCTGCCTTGTATAATCGGAAGCCGGAATTATTCGGCCGGACAGTCATGGATTTTATGAAACAGCTCCTCCGGGTTTTGCCGGAGGAGCTGTCTGTAAAGTTATCAATCGGGGCTGCTGGAAAAGTGTTGAATATTTCTTTCCGGTTTACCCGCTGTAAAATCCTGTATGACCCGGACGTTCAATAAGCAGATTATAATTCCGCCTTAATGCTTTCCAGCTTCGGGAGATCGCAGCATAATGACGCCAACCATACAAACCAGGTAGAATGCGGAGACAGCCGTCATAACGGTGGTCAATCCCAGCGACTGAGCCGCAGTGCCCATAATCAGCGGCACAACGGTGGCAATCAAACGTCCTGTCGAGAATCCGGCGGCAACGCCTACTGCGCGAATATGGACCGGGAACTGTTCAACCAGGTAGGCAGCCAGAACAGCCCATATGGCCGACGCGACCGTCCAGTTGAGGGCGCCCCATATATAGAAAATGTTGTCCGGCCATTCAAACGCCAGCCACCCGTAGAATGTAACGGCGGACAGGAACGCAAAGACAGCCATGGAAACTTTCTTGCTGAATTTATGCGCGCTGAAACCGCCGAGCAGATAACCGACGCAGGCTAAAAGCTGCAGGAACAGCAGGAAAGAAGAATACACTTTCGGGCTCATGCCTCGTTCCCGGGCCAGAACCGTGGGAAGAAAAGTATTGACCGCCCAGTAGGTGACCATGAGAGAGGTGCAGACAACAACGACCCAGAAGAATGACCGAATATTCTCACGTTTGAAAAGATCCTTAAAACCGGCCGTGGCCACCGGGGTGCCGGCAGCGATGCCCTTTTGCCTGTCGAGATTCATTTTCAACCATGAGGGTGATTCAGGAATGGCCATCTGGATGTAAATGGCAAGAAAAACTGCTGTTGCGCCAAAGAAATAAAGCATCTGCCAGCCAAAAATCGGACATAAAAATAAGTTGATCAAAACAGCTGAGCCGAATCCCAACGGCCAGCCAAACATCATGTAGGCGCTGATCTTAGCCCGTCTCTCAGGCTCCGTAAATTCCTGCAAAAGCGTGCCGGCCAGTGCCCATTCCGCGCCAAGCCCCAATCCCGCAAGAAACCGCAGGGCGGACAGCTGAATATAATTCGTACAAAAACCGGCCAGACCGGTGGTAATGCCGAAGAAGGCAATGCACCAGATCAATGCTCTTTTCCGGCCAAACTTGTCGGCAATGGGGCCAAAAATATAGCCGCCGAGGCTCATGCCCAGCAGCATGCAAGTAGCAATAATGCCGATTTGAGCCAGCGTGAGTGTAGGCCACGCATCCAGCAACAACGGCGCAGCAAGAGCAAAAACCATAATGTCCATTCCGTCAAAGGCGTAGCCGAGAATTGCAACCAATAACACCTTTGTCCTGAATTTTGCGGGATCGACGATCCCACCAATCGCAGTTCCACTTCCTGTTTCTGACATATAAAACTTCCTCCTTAACTAAAATGATAATACTATGACTCATGCCGCCTCTGCGGCATGATAAACATTAAGCGCCTCCGTATCTTTTCCTTCCGTCCGTTAAGAAATTCCAGGAATGAGGAATCGAAACTCAAAGTGCTTAAAACCTCCTGATCAATGCTTTTCCGGGCGTTCTGCTGCCCGTCATTTTCCGGCTGTTTCTTCATCCCGCAGGATCTTGCGAAGAATCTTGCCGACCGCGGACTTCGGAATGCTGCTGCGGAACTCCACGAACTTCGGCACCTTGTAAGGCGCCAGTTTTTCCTTACAGAATTCGATGATCTCGGCCGGTGCGGCTTTTTTCCCCGGTTTCAAAACAACGAAGACCTTGATGGTTTCGCCCCGGTACGGGTCGGGAACTCCCACGGTGACGGCCTGGGCCACTTTGGGATGCCGGCAAAGCACCTCATCCACTTCCCGGGGATAAACATTGAACCCTCCGGCAATGATCATGTCCTTCTTCCGGTCCACGATGGTGATGTAACCGTCCTCATCCATTTGTCCGATATCGCCCGTATGGAGCCAGCCGTCCTTCATCTGGATATTGGTTTCCTCCGGGTTGTTCCAGTATCCCATCATCACGGTCGGTCCCTTGATGATGATCTCTCCCGGTTCTCCCTGTGTTACCTCTTCCGTACCGTTTTCAAGATCAACAAGGCGGACATCGCTGTCGATGGACGGAACGCCGATGGAACCCGTTTTGTGGGCCAGCGCCGGGTTGCTGATTCCCATGGCGGTCGTTTCGCTCATGCCCCATCCTTCGCTGAAAAAAATTCCCATGTCCTTTACTTTGGCAATGAGCTCGACGGGCATGGGGGCTTCTCCGGAATTGAAATAACGGATCTTCCCCGGAAGATTCATCTCGCGGAATTTGGGATGATTGAGAATGGCTGTAATCATGGTCGGCACTGTCGGGAAGAAGGTAATCTGCTCAAAACGGGCAAGAGTGCCGAGCAGTTCATCCATATCGAAACGGGGCAGTTGAATTTGCGTAGCCATACTTAAAAACGCCCAGTTCATACAGTAGAGATTGCCGTATATATGGAAATAGGGAATGATTCCGAGAACCGTTCGTTTCTCGCAGGGGGTGCAGGGGATGGTTGAATTTCCCCAGTGGAGACACTGGAAAGTTGCGGCTACGATATTCCGGTGAGACAGGAGCGCTCCTTTGGGAAGTCCGGTCGTTCCCCCGGTGAACTGGATCAGCGCCGGATCATCCGGGCTTACGGCAATCCGCGGAATTTTTGTATCCATGGAACCGGCCAGGAGTTCCGAAAAGTGACGCCACTCTGTTTCCAGCTCCAGCTCCCTGGCCGTGCTCACATCAAATGCCTTGATATAGTCCGTCAGTCTTGTCACAATGACCTGTTTAAGCCCCAGCTCAATGGCGAGGGGCCGCATGGTGGGAATGGCTCCGTCGAAAGTGACGAGGGCCTTCAGACCGGTATTCTCCATCATGAACTTGAGTTCATCATGGGCATATAAGGGATTCATATTGACCACGATGGCTCCTGCGGACAGGGCGGCATAGTAGGCAATGATATACTGAGGACAGTTCGGCAGAGCGATGCCGATCCGGTCGCCTTTCTTCATCCCGAGGCGAATCAAAGCATTGGCCATGCGCAGGACCTGATCGCGCACCTGTCTGAATGTCAACTCTGATCCATAGAAATCCACGGCCGGCTTATGGGGGAACTGCGCTGCCGCCAGATGAACCAGATTCTGGACAGGAAATTTCGGGTAACGGATGGTGGTGGGAACGTTATAATCATAATTTCTTTGCCAGAATCTTGTTTCCACCCGGAACAACCTCTTTAAACAGTTTTTGAAGGGTATCAATCGACTGATATTTAAGGATATCAATCACCATTCATTATTAATAGCCGTCTTGTGCCCGACAGCTCTGCACGCTTCATACCAATTGATTTCATTTTTTATGTCATTGGATGTATTGGAAAAAATTATTTATCTTGATTTATTGTGTCCGCTATGTTTCACATGCGTTCCATTTATGGTGCATTGATGCAACGTATATGAAACATAATTGAAACTACGAGACGAGATAAGATGAATTTAGAGAGGAAGATATGGCAATGGTAATTGAGCCTTCATTGATGAAATTTCCGTTATCCCATGAGACGATCACTTTGAATGCGTTTTATGAGGAAAAATATACCAAGACCTCTCTGGAGTGGAACAAGTATGTCAACGGGGCTGAAAATGTTGACCCGGCCATCGTTCCTGAAGAAATCATGGAATCCTGGAAACGTTGCCGCCAGCTGGGGGTTGATTACTCACATAATCCGAAGCATGAAATACTGACGGGAAACGATCTGCAATCCTTACTCACGGACAACCGGGAATTTATTTCCATCAGCAAACCTTTTTTGCTTAATCTCTACCGCTTCGTCAAAGGGTCGCGATTTGTTGTCGGTCTGTTCGATCGCCGGGGATATGTGCTGGACACGATGCAGGACGATGATGAAGCCGTAAAGACCAACATCAGTCTGCAATGGTATCCGGGCGTTCGATGGGATGAAAAGAGCGCCGGGAACAACGCCGCAGGAACCGTTCTCGCATTGAAAAAGCCCATCCGGATTTTCGGGACCCAGCATTACAATAAAACATTTCACAAACTGACGGTTTCCAGTGCTCCTATTTTCAGCCCCGACGGCGAATTGATCGGCGGTATAACGCTGTCTGCTTTCTATTATGCTCAAACCCCCCATACGCTGGGGATGGCGGTGGCCGCGGCTCAGGCCATTGAAAACGAGCTTCGGGCGCAGAGAGCCCTGAAGGAAAGCAAGGCCGCCTTTGAGGAAACGGAGCTGGCCTACAGCCTGCAGAAGACCGTCATTGAGTTCATCCCCGAGGCGTTGATTGCCCTGGACAGCAGAGGCTGTGTCTCCGTGATCAATGATAAAGCCCGTGAAAAATTCGGTCTGGAAGGTCAGAAAGTTGAGGGAGAGGATATCCGGAACCTCAGCGGCGAGATGAATCACCAGTTCCTCAGCATGATCGAAACCAATGAACCCTTCACGGATGCCGATGTCAGAATCTTTACGAAAAACGGCTACAGCGATTATACCCTCACCTGTAATCCCATCCAGACCCTGATGGGAAAGATCATGGGGAAGATACTCATCTTCTCCGAAATTAAACGGATCAAAACCCTGGTTACCAAGATGATCGGAGCCAAAGCAAACATTTGCTTTGAGGATATCTGCGGCCGGAACCCCCGCTTTCTGATGACGCTGGAGCAGGCGCGCCTGATTTCTCAAAGCAGTTCCAACGCCCTGCTTCTGGGGGAGAGCGGCACGGGAAAAGATATTTTTGCCCAGGCCATTCATAATGCGAGTTTGAGGAAAGACGGACCTTATCTGGCTATCAACTGTGCGGCTATTCCGAGGGATCTTATCACCAGTGAGCTTTTCGGTTATTCCGAAGGCGCCTTTACCGGTTCAAAGCGAGGCGGCAGTCAGGGCAAATTTGAACTGGCTGACGGTGGCACCATCTTTCTTGATGAAATCGCCGAAACGCCGCTGGAACTGCAGGCGGTGCTCCTTCGGGTCATCGAGGATAAGTCCATCATCCGCATCGGCGGAAGCAGGGTCCGGCCGGTGGATACCCGGATCATTGCCGCAACCAACAAAGACCTTCTCGAAGAAGTCCGTAAAGGGAATTTCAGGAAGGATCTGTATTACCGCCTGAATGTTTTCACGATCCACATGCTGCCGCTGACGAAGCGGCTGGACGATATTCCTCTGCTGGTGGATGTCTTTATCAGGAAATACGGAAAAACCCTGGGCAAAAATATCGGACGCATCGACGAGAAGGTCATGGATGCCTTTTTGCGTTATGCCTGGCCCGGCAATGTCCGGGAATTGCAGAATGTCATTGAACGGATGATGAATTATGCCCGTTCTGATGAATTGACTCCTGATCTCATTCCGCAGGAAATTCTCAACACCCGCCATTTCCCCGGTCCGGACCTGGAGATGAATATGAATACGGAGATGGAGTCTCCTGAAGATGTGGAAAAGAAATTAATCAGCCGGATGTTGAAACTGAAATTTCCCAAAAATCAGATTGCAAAACGGTTGAATGTCTCGCGGACAACATTGTTCCGGAAAATTAAGAAATATGGATTAGCCTGATATTGCAGCCGGGCTGGTGATGCAGCGGGCCGGGCTTGCTATCCGGAAAAAGGCTTCCGCTTTATTCAGACCTTGACGCCATCCGTCATCCGTCAGGATGATCACTCCCTCAGAAGATTATTCTAAAAGGGGAGTCTTTGCATTACGCTCATGATGTTCCGCTGTTTCCGTCTCTCCTACGTCAGCGGTTGTCATCTGATCGCTTTTCATGCCCAGCATGGCCACCAGTTCTTCAACAATGCCTTTCATGGAACCGGACTGAGCATTCAGCTCTTCCGAGGCACTGGCC
>PHAT01000016.1 GCA_002840435.1 Deltaproteobacteria bacterium HGW-Deltaproteobacteria-6 | reverse complement strand
TGCTAACATTACATTCAATCGTCCCAAGGTTTTAAATGCAATGAATTCCGAGGTGATGTCTGAACTGGCCCATGCGTTGCAGGTGTGTGATCAGGATGACGAGGTGAAGGCGCTGATCCTGACTGGTTCGGGAGAAAAGGCTTTTGTGGCGGGTGCGGACATATCGCAAATGCAGAATTACACCCCGGTGGAAGTAACGAAATTTATGGAACTAGGACAGGGAACCCTCCGCTTTATGGAGACAATGGGGAAACCTGTTATTGCCGCCGTCAACGGTTTTGCGCTGGGAGGCGGGACGGAGATCGCGCTGGCCTGTGATGTTCGCATTGCTTCGGAAAACGCGGTTTTCGGGCAGCCGGAAATATTGATAGGGATTCTTCCGGGATGGGGCGGCACGCAACGTCTGCCCAGACTTGTCGGGACGGGCATTGCCAAGGAACTTATTCTGGGCGGGGGGCAGATTAACGCTCAGAGAGCGTATGAAATCGGTTTGGTGAATAAAGTGGTTCCGCTTGCCAATCTGATGGAAGAAGCCGGAAAGATGGCCAAAAAATTTACAACGCTTCCGGGTTTTGCCCTTAAAATGGCCAAAAACAGCATCAATTACGGTTATGACATGTCACTGGACAATGCGGTGAAACTGGAATTAAGCGCGGTTGCGCAATGCTTCGGAACGCAGGATCAAAAGGAAGGTATGAAGGCATTTCTGGAGAAGAGAAAACCTGCATTTGTAGGTAAGTAGATACCAGACTAGAGGATCAAGGAAAAAGGCTAAAGGTCAAGGAGATTTTTGAATGTCATTACATCTTGAAAAATTGAAATCTTTTTCGGGCAGAAAAGGTCCCCTGCTGCTGATTATCATGGATGGCATAGGTATCGGCAAAGCAGATGAAACGAATGCTGTCCACAAGGCCAAGACACCCAACCTTGATCGATTGTTCAAATCTGATCTGTACACGCAACTCAAGGCCCATGGTACGGCTGTCGGACTGCCTTCAGATGATGATATGGGAAACAGCGAAGTGGGTCACAACGCCATGGGGGCTGGCAGGGTCTTTGACCAGGGTGCACGCCTTGTCAATGCGGCACTTAAAACAGGAAGGATTTTTCAATCCGACGTCTGGGACACCATTGTACATCGTTCCCACAAGGGCGGGACAATTCACTTCATCGGGCTGCTTTCCGACGGGAATGTCCATTCGCATATTGACCAATTATTCATCATGATCGAAAAATGTGCCGCACTGAATCTGAAAAGGGTCAGGATCCATGCCCTGCTTGACGGCAGGGACGTCGGAGAAAGAACGGCGCTGAATTACATTATTCCCACAGAGGAAAAACTAAGGAAGATTTCAGCAGAAATGGGTCTTGATTACGCCATAGCGTCCGGCGGCGGCCGTATGAAGGTCACCATGGACAGGTACAATTCAGATTGGGATATCGTCAAGAGGGGATGGGAGGCCCATGTCCTGGGAGAGGGCAGAAAGTTCCCGTCCGCCTCCGAAGCGGTGAAGACTTATTACGAGGAAGACCCGAAAGCAACCGATCAGTATCTGCCGGCCTTTGTCATAGCTGATGATTCGGGGATGCCGAGGGGGACGATCAAGGACGGCGATGCCGTGATCTTTTTCAACTTCCGGGGCGACCGCGCTATCGAGATTTCCAGGGCATTTTCCGAGAAGGAATTTTCCGAGTTCGACAGAGGCCCCCTTCCGGATATTTTCTATGCCGGGATGATGGAGTATGACGGGGACGCCCATATCCCCCCCAATTTTCTTGTACAGCCCCCGGCAATCGATCGTGTAATCAGCGAGTACCTTTGCGCGGCAAACGTAAAAGCGTTTGCCGTATCCGAGACTCAGAAATATGGCCATGTGACATATTTCTGGAATGGCAACTGTTCCGGCTACGTTGATGAATCCCTTGAAACATATGTGGAGATTCCTTCCGACAGGATTGAATTTGACAAGGCTCCGAAGATGAAAGCAAAGGAGATAACGGATACAGTTATGGACCTGCTCCGGACGGGTAAGTATAAATTCGGAAGGCTCAATTTCCCGAACGGTGATATGGTCGGGCATACCGGAGTGATGGAGGCGGCCATTATCGCGGTCGAAACAGTGGATAAGTGTGTCGGCGATCTGGTGGTTCTGATCAAAGAAATGGAAGGCATTGCCGTTATCACGGCTGACCACGGCAATGCGGACGAAATGTTCACCACAGATAAAAAAGGCACAAAATCAGTCAAAACAGCGCATTCCCTTAATCCGGTCCCCTTTGTCATTTATGACCCCCTTTACCAAGGGGAATATCGTATGGCGGATATCCGGGAAAAAGGCCTGTCCAATATAGCGGCAACCCTTCTGAATCTTCTGGGGTATGAGAAGCCGGACGATTATGATCCGTCATTAATAGAAATGACGCCTGCCGGTTGATCATGATCTAAAAAAAGGCTATGCACCATAAAAAAAACAGCCCATCCGCCTGTTCTTTTTTTGCCTGTCTTTAAGATTGTACGATGAATCTGGCCACCCGCCGTTAATTTTTTCCTTGACGCTGGAAAGTAATTTCCATATCGTTTGTTGTATAAATCATATTGAGGGTAAAAAGGTTGATTGAAAATCTGGTCAGTAATGTATCTTTGTATATTCAAGATTCTGTTTTTCTTTCATTTTTGGCGGCATATCTGGGCGGGGTGGTGATCAGCTTCACACCCTGTACTTATCCTCTCATTCCCGTGACGGTCGGTTTCATTGGTGCGCAGGGTGCATCATCAAAACTACGCGGCTTCCTGCTGTCACTGTTTTATGTTCTGGGGATGTCCGTGACATATGCCGCCCTAGGAGCGGCGGCTGCCCTGTCGGGAAGGCTCTTCGGGCAAATGCAGACAACCCCGCTTGTCTATATTATCATGGCGAACGTTTGCCTGATCATGGGATTGGCCATGCTTGATGTTTTTAAAATATCAATCCCGATTCCGCAAAGCATTCTTAAATATTCCGGCGGCGGGAAAAAAGGATTTGCTCCCAGTTTTTTGCTGGGTGCGGCTTCCGGTTTTGTGATCGGTCCATGCACCGCGCCGGTGCTCGGTGTGTTGCTGGGTTTTGTGGCACTCAAGAGTAATCTGATAATGGGTATCGGCCTTCTCTTTATTTTTGCCTTTGGAATGGGGACGCTCCTGATCCTGGTGGGTACATTTACGGGATTTATTTCTTCACTCCCACGGTCCGGCGCCTGGATGACTGTCATCACAAGGGTTTTTGGCGTTATTTTGATTGGCGCTGCCCAATATTTCCTGTATACTGCCGGCACGCTGTCTTTTTAAGAAAAAAAGGAGTACCATGCGTAAATATTTTAATATTATTATGGCTTTCCTGATGGTTGTTTTCCTGGCTCCGCCAGCGGCTGCCTGGGGCCAGTATATTCCCAATGCGCCCTTCAAGCCAGAGCTGACCCAGGCGCCGGATTTTACCCTCAAAGACGTGCAGGGAAAAACATTCCGACTGAGCGCTCAGCGAGGCAAGCCGGTTCTGATTTTTTTCGGAACAACCTGGTGCCCCGGATGCCGCGCGGAAATTCCCAAATATAAAGAAGTTCATAGGACCTATTCGCCGCGTGGTCTGGAGGTTATTTACATTAACATCATGGAGCCGGCAAAAAAAGTAATAAGGTTTGCTCAGAGCAATTCACTGCCCTATCGGACGCTGCTGGATGAAGACGGCAGCGTTGGAAACGCATACAATGTTATTGGTGTGCCCATGATCATGCTGTTGGACAAAGCAGGGAATATTGTTAAAGTTGGACACAGCTCGAAAGATATGCCTCTGGATAACGTCTTAAAATGAAATAAAGCGGCACAAAGAACACAATTTGGAATAAGGCAGTCAAATTAAAGTTTTTTCGCTTGTCTGCATGAGTGGTTTCAGAGATTCAAAGGCAGATGGTCATCCAATAACGTAAATGAATGATGATGATCTGCGAAATGGCGGTAATCGTTTGTTACGGGGGGGGATGAATCCATGACACAAAATGACTGGCTGCATAACTTTACAAAGTCCGAGACAGACCGCTGGATTGGCGGCGTCTGCGGCGGATTGGGAGAGCACACTCCTGTTCCTTCCTGGGTATGGCGTTTATTGTTTACGTTGCTGGCTCTTTGCGTCGGGACAGGATTCCTTGTCTATATTCTGCTTTGGATTTTTGTTCCGCGTAAAGCAAAAACCTGATAAACTGAATATTGGGGGCAGAAATTCAAGCTGAAAAGGCAATGACTGTTTGTTGAAGATGAAGATTGAAAATCTGGCGCTGGATAAAATCCGGCCCGTGAAAATTCGGCACGCCAGTCCCCTGCTTTTTATTCACGGCGCATGGGGAACAAGTCAGTACTGGAAGAATTATCTTCCATACTTTGCTGATCAGGGATGGGAAGTCTATGCGGTGAACTTGCGCGGCCATTTTCCGTCGGATCGGGAAGAAGCGTTGGCGCAGGTGACGCTGGAAGACTATCTGGATGATGTGGAAAAAGTCATCCGTCGCCTCAATATTGAAAATTGCGCATTGATTGGACACAGCCTGGGCGGATTGATTGCCCAGAAAACAGCGGAACATATCGATTCAATTACCGCGCTCGTTACCATGGCCAGTGCGCCCCCGCTTGGCGTTGCCCTCGAAGTTCAGAATGATCTGCCCTATTCCGGAACGATCATCAAAAACATGTGGGGCATGATGAACATGAAACCGGTTAAACCGACCTTCGCAATGGCGGAACAGACCGTACTCAACAACATTGCCCCGGAGGAACGCAAAGCTTTTTTTGACATGTTTGTTGCCGAATCTCTGGTTGTCGGCTATCAGGTGACTCAGGGCTACCCTGTCTATCCATCGAGGATAAAGTGCCCAAAGCTGGTTATCGGGTGCGCCAGAGATGTGGTTGCTCCGGCATCCATGCAGAGGGGATTGGCCGATTTTTTGCAAGCTGACTATATTGAATATCAGCAATTTGCTCACCTGCCGATGCTGGAAACGGGCTGGGAAAAATCCGCCGCTGACCTGGCGAAGTGGTTGGATCAGAAAGTGAATGCACCGCGCGCGGCAAAAGATTCAAGATCATAAGAACAATAGAAAGAGGAAAGGGTCCGAAATGAAGTATCGAGATGACATTTACATTTACGAATGGGCAAACTACTTTGACAACAACTGCAACAGCTACTACATCGGAGGAAATGTACAGGCGCTTATTGATCCGGGTCTGACGCGCTATCTGCCCGATTTGCTCAATCAGATGGCCAATGACGGCATCAAGAAGAAAGACATCAAGTACGTGATCAATACGCATTCGCATCCCGATCACTTTCAGGGCTCCGAACTTTTTGATCAGGAAAAGGTAAAGATCGCCCTGCACCGCAAGGAAATGGATTTCCTCAAAGGCGTCGGCGGCGAACTCTACGGTCTCTTCGGCATCACCGTGCCGCAGATGCAGATCAACATGCAGATGGAGGACGGCAAGCTTGAGCTGGGCGACCAGGTCTTCAAAGTGATTTCAATTCCTGGTCATACACCCGGATCTATCGGCCTCTACTGGCCTGTAAAGAAGGCCCTGTTCTGCGGCGACGTCGTGTTCCAGCAGAATGTCGGCCGCACGGATTTTCCTGGAGGCAACGGATCGCTGCTGAAAAAAAGCATTGTGACGCTGTCCGATCTCGATATCGAGTTGCTTTTACCCGGGCATATGGGAATGATCGAAGGCCATGACAAGATTCAGGACAACTTCAACATCATCATTCAGAATATTTTCCCCTACATTTAAGGGTGATCTGCTCTTCCGGAGGACCAGCGTTCCATGGCGAATGAAGGAAACAAAGTAATTTACTCCATGATCGGAGTCAGCAAGGTTTATGAAAAAAAGCCGGTGCTGAAGGACATCTATCTGTCTTATTTCTACGGCGCGAAAATCGGCGTGATCGGTTTAAACGGATCCGGCAAAAGCTCGCTTCTGAAGATTCTGGCGGGTGTGGATGATGAATTTCTGGGCAAGACCATTCTTTCCCCGGGTTATACAGTGGGCTACCTGGAGCAGGAACCGCGTCTCGACGACGCTAAAACAGTGCGCCAGATTGTGGAGCAGGGCGTACAGTCCACAATGGATGTGATCAACGAGTACAACGCTGTCAACGAGAAGTTTGGCGAGGAAATGTCGGACGAGGAAATGACGAAGCTCTGCGACCGGCAGGCCGCCCTGCAGGAGAAGATGGACGCGCTGGATGCGTGGGATATGGACTCGCGACTTGAAATGGCAATGGACGCACTGCGCTGCCCGCCCGGCGACACATTGATCAAAGTGCTCTCCGGCGGTGAAAAACGCCGGGTCGCCCTGTGCCGTCTGCTTTTACAGAAACCCGACATTCTGCTTCTGGACGAACCGACCAACCATCTGGACGCCGAATCCGTTGCCTGGCTGGAGCATCATCTGCAAAAATACGAGGGCACGATCATTGCCGTTACCCACGACCGTTATTTCCTGGATAATGTTGCCGGTTGGATCCTTGAGCTCGACCGCGGCCAGGGCATTCCCTGGCAGGGGAATTATTCCTCGTGGCTCACGCAAAAGCAAAACCGCCTGAAGAATGAAGAAAAAACGGAAAGCGCAAGAATCAAAACCCTGGAGCGCGAGCTGGAATGGATCCGCATGTCGCCCAAGGGACGGCACGCCAAATCCAAGGCGCGTATCAATGCTTATGAAGAGTTGCTGGGTACAACCCAGGAAAAGGAATCCGGTACGCGAGAAATCTTTATTGCGCCGGGTCCCCGGCTGGGCGACCTGGTGATCGAGGCAAAAGACGTAAATAAAGGCTATGGCGATAAACTGCTTGTTGAAGGCATGACTTTTTCCCTGCCGCCAGGCGGTATCGTCGGCGTGATCGGCCCCAACGGCGCCGGCAAGACCACGCTTTTCCGCATGATCACAGGGCAGGAAACACCGGATTCCGGAACGATCCGCATCGGCGAAACCGTGAAGCTTGCTTATGTTGATCAGAGCCGCGACGCGCTTGATCCGGAAAAGAACATCTGGGAGATGATTTCCGATGGGCAGGATATGATTGCCGTCGGCAGCCGGCAGATCAATTCGCGTGCGTACGTGTCACGGTTTAATTTTTCCGGCACCGATCAGCAAAAGAAAGTCGGGATGCTGTCAGGCGGTGAACGCAACCGTGTACATCTGGCCCGGATGCTCAAGGAAGGCGGCAATGTCCTGCTGCTTGACGAACCCACGAACGATCTGGACGTGAACACCCTGCGAGCGCTGGAAGACTCGCTGGAGAGTTTTGCCGGCTGTGTTGTCGTCATCAGCCACGACCGCTGGTTTCTGGACAGAATCTGCACGCACATCCTGGCCTTTGAAGGCGACAGCAAGGTTCTTTTCTTTGACGGCAACTATTCCGAATACGAGGAAGACCGCAAAAGCAGACTGGGCGCCGCCGCCAGCCAGCCGCACCGAATCAAGTACCGGCAACTGACCAGAAGGTAGCACCGTCACTAAGGTAGTTTAATTTTTCTTTTTTCCGTCTGCGGGCAGGGTCGGTAGAAGATTGCGATATTGCCGATCAGACCGACGAGTTCGCTTTTAGTGGCTTCGGCAATTTCTGAGGACATTGCTTTTTTGGCGGTTTTGAATTCGCCGAATTTAACTTTTATCAGTTCGTGGTCTTTCAAGGCCAGGTCAACCGAGCCGAGGAGCTGCTCGGTTATGCCTTTGGCGCCGATGATCACCAGCGGTTTCAAATGATGCGCCTGCGCGCGTAAATATTTTCGTTGCGAGCCTTTAAGAGGTTCCATAGGTTGTTCATCCATCGTTATTTTGATGATTTTTCGTATAACACAGTTAAACGTTTTAAAAAACTTTAATATTAATTATTTCATTACGGATCCCGCTGCCGCATCCGGAACAGACAAAGAGCGTATGTAAAGAAGTCGCGTGTCGAGAAATTCCTTGACAAATAAAGCCTCTTGAATAAAAGTCTCAAGCCGTGAGCGGGCGTAATTCAGCGGTAGAATGTCAGCTTCCCAAGCTGGACGTCGCCGGTTCGAGCCCGGTCGCCCGCTCCATTTTCAGCCTTCCGGCA
>PHAT01000015.1 GCA_002840435.1 Deltaproteobacteria bacterium HGW-Deltaproteobacteria-6 | reverse complement strand
GAACCTGATTTACAAGACAGCAGCCGATACGGGTTTGTTGCTGAAAAAGCTCCTTTCGAAAAGGAAGCACAGGAAAAAATATACCCGGGATGAGTTGCCCCTCAGGTCGGAGTTATTCAATTCTGACCAGATGAAGCAGCATGGCAAAAATCTGGCAGGCCTCCACCAGTTAACCAGTAAAAAAGCGGCCGAGAAGCTTCTGGGGCGGCTTCATGAAAATGAAGAAGTTCTGATTGAAACAATCCGGCAGCTGACCGCCGTAGTCAAGGAAAACAATCCCATCGCGCCGGCGGAGGAATGGCTTCTTGATAACTTTTATTTAATTGAAGAAAATGTTCATACCACCAAGCGTCACCTGTCCCGCGGATTCAGCCGCGGGCTGCCCTGGCTGGCGTCCGGACCTTCCGCCGGACTGCCCAGGGTTTATGACATCGCGCAGGAAATCATTTCTCATGGCGACGGCAGGGTGGATCTGGAAAATCTTGTCAGTTTTGTTACCGCCTACCAGTCTGTTTCCTGTTTGAAACTGGGTGAACTGTGGGCCATTCCGATCATGCTGCGCCTGGCGCTGATTGAAAATCTCCGTCGCATCGGAACGCGTATCATGGCGGATGTTGCCGACCGGGCCCGCGCCAATTACTGGGCGGATCAGATGGTTGATGTGGCGGCAAGAGATCCCAAAAGCCTCGTCCTTACGATCGCGGACATGGCCCGGTCCGATCCGCCGCTTTTAACGTCTTTTGTCGCGGAATTTGTGCGTCGCCTGCAGGGCAAGAGTCCGGCGCTGGCACTACCGCTGAGCTGGATCGAACAGCGGCTTTCCGAATCGCATTTAACAATAGAACAGATGATTCAGTCTGGAAATCAGCAGCTGGCGGCCGATCAGGCCTCAGTCAGCAACAGCATCGGTTCTCTCCGGTTTCTGACAACGATGGACTGGCGTGAATTTGTCGAGACCATGAGTGTGGTCGAAAAAGTACTGCGCGAAGATCCCAGCGATGTCTATATCCGCATGGATTTTGCCACACGCGATCATTACCGCCATATTGTGGAAAAAATTGCAAAAAACTCTTTGCTGCTCGAAAAGGATGTTGCTTCCCTGGCCATTGAACTGACCCGGGAAGCCGTGGCCGGAAAAGGCAGCGACGAGCGGATGACACATGTCGGTTATTATCTGCTTGACAAAGGATTGCCTGAACTTGAAAAAAGAGCGCTGATGCGCCTTCCTTTATCTGAAATAATCAGAAGGGCGGTTGGCAGGGTTCCCTTGCTGCTCTATATGGGAAGCATTGTCCTGATCACCCTGTTGCTGACGGGATACCTGCTGATTATGGTTGAGGCGAGCGGGCTGCCAGACGGGATCCTGCTGCCGGCTGCGGTAATTCTGGCTCTGGGTGCAAGTGCACTGGGCGTATCACTGACCAATTGGCTGGTCACTTTGTTTATGCGCCCGCAGCCTCTGCCGCGCATGGATTTTTCTCTGGAAATACCACCGGAAGCCGGCACGTTGGTGGTCATTCCCACGATGCTGAGTGATGTTCAGAGTGCGGAAGATTTGCTCGAAGCGTTGGAGATTCGATTCCTGACGAATCGGGCGAACAACCTGCACTTCGGTCTGCTTACGGATTTTTGTGACGCCCCCCGCGAAAAAATGCCTGAAGATGACGAGATTTTACTCGTGGCTGAGAAGGGGATCAAGGAACTCCACGAGAAGTACAGAGGCGTCAAGGGAGGATCCTTTTACCTTTTTCATCGTCCGCGTCTCTGGAATCCAGAAGAAGGACTATGGATGGGCTATGAGCGTAAACGCGGTAAACTGGCCGATCTGAATGCTTTTCTGCGGGGCGGCGCGAGAGATCGGTTTTCAAAGATTGTGGGGGCTACGGAATTATTATCCAATGTGAAGTATGTCATTACTCTGGATACGGACACGCAGTTGCCTCGCGATGCCGCAGAAAAATTTATCGGGACGATGGCCCACCCGCTGAACCATCCCTATTTTGATGAAGAAAAAAATATTGTCTGCGAAGGCTATGGCATCCTTCAGCCGCGCCTGACGGAGAGTTTGTCCGGTGCAAGACAGACCAGGTATTCGCGATTATGGGGAGACCAGACGGGGATTGACCCTTACACGCGCATGGTCTCTGATGTCTATCAGGACATTTTCGGTGAAGGATCCTATGTCGGCAAGGGCATCTATGATGTCGACGCGTTTGAAAAGGCGCTGAACAGCCGTCTTCCCGAAAACCGGATACTGAGTCATGACCTGATCGAGGGTTGTCATGCGCGTAGCGGTCTTATTTCCGACGTGGAATTATTTGAAGAATATCCGGCCTCATATCAGGTGGATGTGAGACGCAGGCACCGCTGGATTCGAGGGGACTGGCAAATTGCCGGCTGGATTAGATCAAGGGTCCCTGTTCTGGGCGGTGCGTATCAGGTCAATGCAATTTCGAAACTCTCCCAGTGGAAAATATTCGACAACCTTCGCCGCAGCCTCGTCCCCGCCGCGCTGACAGTCATGTTGATTGCCGGCTGGACAATACTTCCGCAAGCCTGGCTCTGGATGCTTTTGGTGGCGGGCATTTTGTTCATTCCCTCTGCAAGCGCCTTCACCCTGGATCTCTTTCGCAAGCCGGGAGACGTGCTCCTGCGCGACCACATGATCTATGTGCTACGTCAGTCCAGAAGGCACCTTTTACAGATTGCGTTTACAATCGTCTGTCTGCCGTACGAAGCTTTTTACAACCTGGATGCAATTGTGCGTACCCTCTGGCGGATGTTGATTTCGCACAAACGGCTGCTGGAATGGAATCCCTTCCATAATCAGATTCATCATACTAAAAATGGACTTTCCGAATCCTGCCGGACCATGTGGATATCCCCTTTGCTGTCCACGGCGGTGTTTGCTTATCTGATTTGGTCGGCGAGGCCCGGTGCCATTTGCGCCGCCTTCCCCATACTCATTTCGTGGTTTCTTTCGCCTGCGATTACGTGGTGGGTCAGCCGGCCTGCAGTCAAAGAAGCAATCACGCTGAAAGACGAACAGATTATCTTTTTGAGAAAAGCGGCCCGTCGAACCTGGGCGTTTTTCGAAACGTTTGTTGCAGCGGGAGACAACTGGCTTCCTCCGGACAACTATCAGGAGCATCCGGGCGCTGTGATTGCGCACCGCACGTCACCGACGAATATAGGCCTGTCTTTGCTGGCGAATCTGTCTGCCAGTGATTTTAATTATATTACACCGGGTGAATTCATCAGGCGCACCGCCAATACGCTGGATACAATGGAAAAATTGGATCGTTTCCGGGGCCACTTCTTCAACTGGTATGATACGCAAACCCTCAAGATCCTGCCGCCGCATTACATATCAACGGTGGACAGCGGGAATCTGTGCGGTTATCTTCTGATATTGAAAAGGGGGCTCCAGGAACTTTCCGAAAAGAAAATATTGGGGGACGGTTTGCTTACGGGCATTACCGACACCTGCAACGTTTTTCAAGACGCCGCCGAAAATATGCCAAAAAAAGCACTGTACGGATTTAAAAACCAGCTGGAAAATCCCGTCAGTTTTCTGCAAATGACGGCGAATGAATGGTGGCGACTTCTGGACGGGCTTGCAAAATCAGCATCGGATCTTGCCTCAATCTTTGCGGGCGATCCGCAAAACCAGGCTTACCGGTGGGCGCGGGCCCTCGTCAGCCAATGCCGGGATGCTGCAGACGAATTGATTACGCTGTGCCCCTGGGTGACGCTGGATATCCCTTCGGACAGGGCCGGCCGTATTATAGAAGAAATCGGTATTCCCACATTGCAGGAAACAATAGAACTGCCTGCCAGATGGCTTTCCGCTTTTGAAGAGAAAATAGGGCCTGACGATGATGACAAGGAGCGGACGTGGTTCGCCGCCTTCTCCGGGCTGGTTTCGGAAGGAAGCGTCCGCGCGCGGGAAAGACTGACCCTTATCAATAACCTGATTAAAAAATCCGGGGAATTTGCCGATATGGATTACAGCTTCCTCTATGATAAAGGGCGTCAATTGCTGACGATCGGGTATAGTGTCGGCGATCGCCGCCGAGATACAAGCTATTATGATCTGCTCGCATCCGAAGCCAGATTTTGCAGCTTTGTCGCCATCGCACAGGGGCAGCTGCCGAAAGAAAACTGGTTTGCCCTGGGGCGCATGCTTACGAATCCGGGAGGCGAGCCGGTTTTGCTGGCCTGGGACGGATCGATGTTTGAGTACCTGATGCCGCTTCTGGTCATGCCGAATTATGAAAATACACTGCTGGATCAAACCTATAAGGCGGCGGTAAAAAGCCAGATCGTTTATGGCGAAAAAAGGGGTATTCCGTGGGGCATTTCGGAATCCGGCTATAACAACATCGATGTTCATCTGAATTACCAGTACCGTGCCTTCGGCGTTCCCGGCCTGGGGCTCAAGCGGGGGCTGGCTGACGATCTGGTGGTGGCGCCCTATGCGTCAGCCCTGGCGTTGATGATTGCACCCCGGGAAGCCTGCGAAAATCTCCAGCGGCTTGACGCAAAAGGTATGATGGGGGCATACGGCTTTTATGAAGCACTGGATTACACAGCTTCGCGTTTGCAAAGCGGTCAGACAAACGTTGCCGTCCGATCGTTCATGGCGCATCATCAGGGGATGAGTTTGTTGGCCATGGCCCATCTCCTGCTGAATTGTCCGATGCAGAAACGCTTCGAATCCGAACCGATGTTCCAGTCGGCGGCGCTTTTACTGCAGGAACGCATTCCCAAAACCGTTTCCTTCTACAAGCAGATTGCCGGGGGTATTAACATCCGGAAATCGTCCGGCCCCCAGAAAATTCCGGCACGTATCTATAAAACTCCCGATACGCCGCTGCCGGAGGTGCAATTGCTGTCTAACGGCAGATACCATGTGATGGTGACTCAGGCCGGCGGCGGATACAGCCGCTGGAAGGATCTGGCCGTGACGCGCTGGCGGGAAGACACCACACGCGATCCCTGGGGCATGTTCTGCTATATACGCGATATTGCAACAGGGGAATACTGGTCCAATGCCTATCAGCCCACGCTGAAGCAGCCGGACCGGTACGAGGCTATTTTCTCCGATTCAAAAGTCGAGTTTCGCAGGCGTGATGACGATATCAACACATACACCCAGATTGCCGTTTCACCGGAAGATGATATCGAGCTGAGACGCATCCGCATCACCAATCGTTCCAGAAAACGCCGCGAACTGGATGTGACAAGTTACGCGGAAATTGTGATCGCCCAGCAGGCCGCCGATGAAATTCATCCGGCATTCAGCAATCTTTTTGTTCAGACCGAAATTATTCCGAATTACCAAGCGATCCTCTGCACGCGAAGACCCCGCTCCAAAGGTGAGCCCACCCATTGGAACTTTCATTTAATGGCATTGCACGGGAAAGACAGCGGAGAGGTGTCTTATGAAACGGACCGTTTGAAGTTTGTCGGCCGCGGCAACAATCTATCCAATCCTCAAGCCATGGAGCAGTTGGCGGACGGGCAGGAAGCGCTGTCGGGCACGGAGGGCTCCGTTCTGGATCCCGTTGTTTCGATACGACGCCTGATCAGGCTTGTCCCGGGAGAATCGGTTACGCTGGATATTGTTTCCGGCATGGCCGAAACCCGTGCCAAAGCGCTGGGTTTGGTTGAGAAATACCGCGACCGCCGGTTGGCCGACCGCGTCTTCAATCTGGCCTGGACCCACAGCCAGGTTACGCTTCGACAAATCAATGCGACCCCGACCGACGCTCAGCTCTATGGACGTCTGGCCGGTTCCGTGGTTTATGCAGATGCCTCCCTGCGCACTGATCCGAAGATCATCATTAAAAACCATCGTGGGCAATCCGGCTTATGGGGCTATGCCATTTCTGGCGATTTGCCCATTGTGCTGCTCCAGATCGGCGATCATGCCAATATTGAACTGGCCCGCCAGCTCCAGCAGGCTCATGCCTACTGGCGGTTAAAAGGTCTGGCGGTGGATCTGGTCATTTGGAATGAAGACAATGCCATTTACCGGCAATCGCTTCACGATCAGATTGTGGGATTGATTGCCACCAGCATGGAAACCAGGATGGCGGATAAACCGGGCGGCATCTTTGTCAGATCGGGCGACCAGATATCCAACGAAGACCGTATTCTCATGCAGACGGTTGCCCGTGTGATCATCAGGGACGACATGGGGACGCTGGAGGAACAGCTCAACCGCCGTAAAATCGAGGCGATATCCGTGCCGCCCCTGAAGCCGGTCAGAAGTCAGGGCGCGAAATGCAAAGACGAAGATGCGTTATCTTATCCCGGGTTAATTTTTACTAACAGTCTCGGGGGATTTACCCCGGACGGACGTGAATATGTGATCACTACGGGACAGGGGAACAAAACACCGCTGCCCTGGGTCAACGTGATCGCGAACCCTCACTTCGGATCAATTATTTCCGAGAGCGGATCCGCCTCCACCTGGAGTGAAAACGCCCACGAATACCGCCTCACGCCGTGGAACAATGATCCGGTCAGCGATGGAAGCGGCGAATCGTTTTACATTCGGGATGAAGAAACGGGACATGTCTGGTCTCCCACGCCGCTTCCGAGTCGCGGTATGACGCCTTATGTCTGCCGGCATGGTTTCGGGTATAGTGTTTTTACGCACATGGAAGATGGCATCCACTCGGAGCTGTGGATTTATGTGTCGATCAGCGCGCCCGTCAAATTCATGGTTTTAAAGGTTCGCAATGAATCAGGCCGTAATCGCGCACTGTCTGTGACCGGTTACCTGGAATGGGTACTGGGTGATTTGCGGTCGAAAACAATGATGCATGTCACAACAGAAGTGGACGCGGGCAGCGGGGCGCTTTTTGCCAGAAATCAATACAACACGGACTTTGCCAATCGCGTGGTTTTCTTTGACGTGGATGATCCAACGCGGACAATTACCGCAGACCGTAACGAATTTATCGGACGCAATCGAGAACTATCGGGGCCGGCGGCGATGACGCGTTCACACCTGTCAGGCAAGGTCGGCGCAGGACTGGACCCCTGCGGCGCCATTCAGGTGACCTTTGGATTAAATAACAAACAGGAACGTGAAGTTATTTTCCGGCTGGGCGTTACCGGGAGACGGGGTGCCGACGATTCCAGCAACACAGTGCGCAGCTTACGAGGATCGGCGGTCGCAAAAAATGAACTGGAAACCGTGCGGCGCTATTGGCAGAAAACGCTGGGCACGATACAGATAGAAACGCCCGATCCTTCTCTCGATATTTTGACAAATGGCTGGCTTCTGTATCAGACCCTGTCCTGCCGGCTGTGGGCGCGCAATGGTTATTATCAGTCTGGCGGAGCCTTCGGTTTCCGCGACCAGTTGCAGGACGTCATGGCACTTGTTTATGCCCAGCCGGCACTTGCTCGCCAGCACCTGCTTTTATGTGCCGGCCGTCAATTTCCGGAAGGGGATGTTCAGCACTGGTGGCATCCGCCTACAGGCCGGGGCGTGCGCACGCAATGCTCTGATGACTTCCTGTGGCTTCCTTTGACGGTAGCCCGCTATATTGACTGCACGGGCGATGCAGCGGTTTTACATGAAAGCGTCGGCTTCCTTGAGGGGCGGATGGTCCGCGAGGAAGAGGATGCCTATTATGATCAGCCGGGGGTGTCGGATGAAAACAGCAGCTTGTATGATCACTGCATGCGGGCCATTCGGAGAGGCCTAAGATTCGGCAGTCATGGCCTGCCCCTGATGGGTACGGGCGACTGGAATGACGGCATGAATAAAGTCGGGGAAAAGGGCAGGGGCGAAAGCATCTGGATGGGGTTTTTTCTGTACCATGTCCTCATCAAGTTCGCCGGGATTGCCCGTCTGCAGGGTGATGCTCCGTTTGCCGATTTGTGCAAAAAAGAAGCGGCGCAAATACGGAACAGCATCGAACAGAATGGCTGGGACGGCAGCTGGTACCTCCGCGCTTATTTCGACGATGGTTCACTCTTGGGATCATCCACCAACACAGAATGCCGCATTGATTCGATTTCTCAAAGCTGGTCTGTTCTGTCCGGTGCCGGAGACGCAAAAAGAGTTCGCCAGGCCATGGACGCGGTTGATAATATGCTTGTGAATCGGGATAAAAAACTGGTTCAGCTGCTTGATCCGCCATTTGACAAATCAGAAATGGAACCGGGCTACATTAAAGGTTATGTGCCGGGCGTGAGAGAAAACGGCGGGCAGTATACGCATGCGGCAATCTGGGCGGCCATGGCTTTCGCAGCGCTGGGTGACCGGGCGCGCGCCTGGGACGTAATGGACATCATCAACCCGATCAATCATGCCGGATCTCCGGAAGAGGTCAATGTCTATAAAGTTGAGCCTTATGTTGTTGCGTCAGATGTCTATGCTTTATCGCCGCATGTCGGGCGCGGTGGATGGACATGGCTTTCCGGTTCCGCCGCCTGGATGTACCGCTTGATTGTGGAATCCCTGCTGGGCCTGACGATTCAAAACGGCAAAATCAGTTTTTCTCCATGCCTGCCGGCTGATTGGAAGGAAAGCAAGATTCATTACCGGTATGGGGAAACACTTTATCATATTGCTATCCGCCAGCATGATTCAGAAACGGATCAGCCGGGGCTTATCCTGGACGGTTTGGTCGTGTCCGGTTCGGAAATCGTTATGGCTGACGATCATCAGGAGCATACCATCGAGGTTGCCGTATTGCTTCCGGCGTCTACAGCTCAACCTCCCGGACAATTGCCGTCTT
>PHAT01000014.1:2103-11738 GCA_002840435.1 Deltaproteobacteria bacterium HGW-Deltaproteobacteria-6 | reverse complement strand
AATGGGAATCAAAACGGGCATTGATCTTACCAAGCTTCTGGACTGCGTGAAACTCGCGGAGCAAATGGCCGGGATCCCGCTGCCCGGCCACCTTTTAAGGGCAGGCAGGGCATCACAGATCGCCGAAATACCGCAGCATCTGAAACGGCAGAAAATCCTTGACTGAAAAATCGTCTGCCGGAACTTTCTTTATACCAGTCATAATGATAAGCCCGAACCATGACTTCGTTCCTATTCTGTTGTTTTTCTATTTCTCCCAATGCACGCAGCATTTCAATCCGCAGTGATCAAAATGGCTGAAGTTTAACGCAACCTGTGTTACAACCACGCATTATAAATTACGAATAAAGCATAAGAGGAAATGATTTAGTCATGCCCGGGCGCTTCCGCCTGCAAAAAAAACGCTGGGAGCAAAATCTGAAAAGCAAAGGAGGAACTCATGGTAGAAGAATTTAAGAAATTTATTTTACGCGGAAACGTATTGGACATGGCCGTCGGTATCATCATCGGCGCCGCTTTCGGATCTATCATTACCTCACTGGTGGCTGATGTGATCATGCCACCCATCGGTCTGCTCCTGGGCAATGTCGATTTTTCCAATTTATTTATTGTCTTGAAAGACGGGGCTAAGGCTGCCGCTCCGTATGCCTCCCTGGCCGCGGCCAAACAGGCAGGCGCCGTGACAATGAATATCGGTGTTTTCATCAACACGATCATTTCATTTCTCATTGTCGCCCTGGCAATTTTTCTTTTGATTCGCAGCGTCAACAAGCTCCACCAAAAGCAGGCAGAGGCTCCCACGACCCAGGATTGCCCCTACTGTCTGATGAGCATTCCCATCAAAGCCTCGCGTTGCGGGCACTGCACTGCGGATTTGAAGAAGACCTGAGGATGGCCGATCATTGTCAACGCCGTCATCCAAGAACATGAAGGATATATATGGCGTCCAGGAAGTCTGCTGCAGCTGTTATGATTACCGGGTCATCCTTACACAAAGTCTGTCAAGTCTGGTTGGTTCAGCTTCACGTAAAAAGGCGGTTTTAATAACCGCCTTTTTACGTCGTTTATCTGATAAACACGCTACAGCTTCAGTCCTTTTTTGATCTTTTCGAGCATGATTTTCTCATCGTCGTTATATGCGCCATCCGCGAGGAAGAGCCGGCGGGCGATGCTTAAGGCTTCCATACGGTCGTCCTTGTTTTTGATCAGGACCGACAGGGCATTGATGGCTTTTTCCTCATCAGCCTGGAGAATGGCGGTCTGCTCCTGCATGATCTTTTTAAACTGAGACGGACGCAGTTTGCTCAATACCTTGTGCGTAACGGCGATTTCCGTTCCGATTTCATAATGCTGCCTTTTGACACCCCGGCTGATTCTGGCCGTGGCCATATAGACGCGAATAAGACCTTCAGCCACCCCTCCCTGCTCCATCGCCAGAAGCCGCTTATCATAATCGGCGCGCTCCTCCTGCTCCTCCAGGGACGGTTCCGCCTCAAGGGGCGGGAAGAGACGTCTGAGCCAGTCACTGCTGTAAATCTGTTTAAACAAGGTTTCCTGATTGAGATCGCGATAGTCACGGTAAATATCCAGGATACCGTCGATATATGCGGCAAAATCTTTTTCCATGGCTGTAAACGGATTATCCGCCGCCGCGGGCTTGCGGTTCTGCCTGGTTATGGAGGCGATGTTTTTCAGCGGGCGCATCAGGGGGTTGATGTCGGCAAACAGATATCGCTGAGTGCGCAGCGGATGCAGATAACGGATGATTTCCGCGCCCAGTTCCGTGGACCAGAATTTCACCCACGGACGCGCCAGCAGCTGATACAGGTTGTCGTTGGCCTCGGATACCTTGGCCACCACGCTGAAATCCGTTTCATCAGATGTTCCGTCGTCATAAGCAGCGATGTCGGCAAAGGTGCGCGGCGCAAAATCCGTGGTAAATTTTTCGCTCTTGATATCGCCTTCGATCACCATCTCGTAAAGGCCGGGCGGCAGAAAATCAATCATGTCAAAGTTGCTGATGATTTGATTGTGTTCCTTTTTGGCAACGGAACCGGCGACGAAAATTCCCAGATGGCCGATGTCTTTGTGAACGATGTAAACAATAACCTGGCCGTGTCTTTTAATGTCTTCCACAGAGCTGTAAACGCGGGGAATCCAGTTGAGCGCCTGCTGGGCCGGGGTAATGTTATCGCCCATCGACGCGAATACCAGGATCGGACTTGAAATATTTTTCAGGCTGAGCTTTTGTCCTTCGCGCAGTTCGAGTTTGCCGCGTTCGAGTTTGTTGCCGACGAAGAGGTTGTTGACGATATAGTGGATTTCGTCGGTGTTCATCATGAAGAAACCGCCCCACCATTTTTCAAAGTTAAGGTAGCGCTCCTCTTCCGTGTCCAGCTGTGAATAAACATTATACTGCTTGGCCCAGAAGGTATTGGCCGGATTCAAGAGCTCCATGTTCAGAACCAGGTTGGCGCCGTCAAAAACGCCGTTGCCCAGATCGCTTAAAAGGGAATTGACCCACACGCCGCCCAGAAGGCCTCCCTTATAACGCATGGGATTGACGCCGGAGACACCGCTCCAGTAAGACAGCGGCGCACCGTTCAGCACCAGCGGCCCGCCGATGCCGGGCCGGTCCGCGTACGCCAGCGCCGCACCCCAGCCCGCCTGACAGTTGCCCATGACGGCCGGCGCGTCGGCGTAGGGATTCAGTTCGACAACCTTCTCAATGAACTTCTCGATGGCTTCTATAACATCCGGGAGGGTCTGGCCGGGAATGGGATCGGTGTAAAACAGGATAAAATAAACCGGATGGCCGTGCTCCAGAGCCATGCCTATTTCCGAGTCGCGTTTGGAACCGCCGATGCCCGGGCCGTGGCCGGCGCGCGGATCAATGATCACAATCGGCCTTTTGGGCTTTTCCGGACGTTCCTTGCTCTTTTGGCGGCGTTCCCCATGGCCGGGCGCCGCATCCTTCTTGCGGCGGTCGGAGATTCTGACCAGCGCGTAATTGGCGGGATGCTGGAAATTCTTGGCATTGAGGATCAGCTCATAGTTAAACGTCAGCACCGGCGGCTGGCCGCTGCGGATATGTTTGATGTAGTTGTTTCCTCTTTTGCGGAGAATATCCGTAAAAATGATCGATCGCTGCACGGAATCCACGAGATATTCATTCAGATGTTTTTGCCAGTCCGACCATTCCTGAACCTGCTTTTTATCAGGCTGTGTATCCATAAATATTCTCCTCATGTCCTGTTGACGGTTTCGTAAAAGCCGCCCCATTTTTCTCATTCCCGCGCGTGGCCTGAATACCTGAAGGTTATTTGCGGTAACGGCAGCGTTTGCGGCATTTTTGCGAGTTCTTTGCTTTGCATATTAACTATCGGCAATTACTGGGAATATCTTAACGATGTATTCCGCCATTGTCAAGCCGGTAAAGATTGCGGGAGACAAGGGTACAAAAAAAGGATCAGCGGGAAGAACTTCCGCCATCATTTTCATCAATCGCCTTTCTCACGGCTTCTGCCAGCTTCCGCCTGGTAACCGGTTTGAGGAGAAAAGCTTTGATACCCAGCCGGGCCGCTTTTTCGGCATTGATGTAGGAACTGTATCCTGTGCAGAGAATAATGGGCTGATGAGGCCGCAGTTTGATAATCTGCTGCGCCAGTTCACTGCCGGACAGGCGCGGCATGGTCATATCGGTGATGATCACATCAAACTGGCCGGAATCAGCCTGAAAAATCTTCAGCGCTTCCGCGCTGTCCGTGCAGGTTGTGACCGAGTAGCCGAGTCCGGTCAGCATATTGTGCGCTAATTCGACTAATTCTTCTTCGTCATCGACGAAAAGGATGCGTTCGGAACCGCCAGGAATTTGTTCGGCCTCTGATGATTCGGCTTCGGCCTTTTGTCCCGTGAGGCAGGGCAGATAGATGTGGAAAGTCGCTCCCTGACCGGGTTTGCTTGCCGCCTGCACGATTCCATCGTGATTTTTCACAATGCCGTAAACGACGGACAGACCGAGGCCTGTTCCTTCGCCGACTTTTTTGGTCGTGAAAAACGGATCGAAAATCCTGCCGATGATGGCCGGATCAATGCCTTCTCCCGTGTCGGATATGCTGAGCCTGACGTAGTCTCCCGGTTTTAAATGAAGCTCGCTTGCCCGCCCGGCGGAAAGATTTTTCCTGGCCAGACGCACGCTCAGAATACCGCCTTTTTCCCCCATGACGTGAGCGGCATTTGTGCAGATGTTCATGATGACCTGGTGCATCTGTGTGTAATCGGCATGGATGACGAACGGCTGATCGGCCAGCTCCTGTCTCATTTCGATGGTCTTGGGTATTGTGGCGCGCAGGAGCCTCATGGCTTCCTGCACAACCGTCTGCAAATCCGTCGGTTTTTTATCCGGCTCCACATGGCGGCTGAAGGACAGGATCTGCTTAACCAGATTCCTGGCGCGTTCCGCCGCGTTCAGAATTTGCTGAATGTTCTGGCGGCGGATGACTTCATCCTTTTGATGTCCGGCCAGTTCCGCATAGCCCATGATGCCGCTTAATATATTATTAAAATCGTGCGCGATGCCGCCTGCCAGTGTACCCATGGCTTCCATCTTCTGCGCCTCAAACAGTTGCTTCTCCAGATTGCGGTGTTCTTCCTCGGCCTTTTTGACGGCTGAAATATTGCGGCCGCTGGTGCGGATACCCAGAAAATTGTCATATGCGTCAAAGACCGGCTGCCAGGAAACACTCAACCAGAGTTTTGCGCCGTTCTTATGAAAATACTGGATTTCAAAGTTTTCGCCCCGGGTTCCGGTAAGAGCTTTTTGAAAGTGCTGTAAAAACGAGCCGCGGTCTTCTTCGGCGATGATCACGGAAATAAAATCCGGCATAGCCAGAACTTCATCCGCCGAATAGCCGGTAATGCGCTCCACGGCCGGATTAACCCAGAGATATTTTCCGTCCGGTCCAAACCACGATTCCCAATCCACGGTATAATTCGCAATGGTTTTAAATTTTTCCTCGCTCTGCCGCAGCGCCTCTTCGTCCTGCTTTTGCCTGACGCGCATCGCCTTCTTTTCCAGTTCACGCTGAACAGCCAGGCCGAGACGCGTCAGATTGCCTTTCATAATATAATCGGAAGCCCCGCGGTGAATGCAGTCCAGGGCCGTTTCCTCGCCGATGGTGCCGGAAACAACGATCAGGGGAATATCAAGATTTGATTTTTTCAGAATCCCGATGGCGTCGAGGCCGCTGAACCCCGGCAGATTGTAATCGCACAAAATAATATCCCAGGGTTGACGCGACAGGGCAAGGGTCATGTCCTCCGCCGTCTGCACCCGTTCGGCCTCCGTCTGATAGCCGCTCTTATTCAACGTGCGGATCAGGAGCAAAGCGTCGTCTTCCGAATCTTCAACCATCAACACTTTCAGAGGTGTTAACATGTTTCCTCCTGGAAAGGAAAGATTACGGCGATTCTAAAAGATGATTACGGCGATAAAAAATCGCTGTAATCGCTGCCTCTAATCATTGTAATCGTTTTTTTGAAATCGCTGTAATCATTTTACGCTTTAAAGTTGAATCTCTTTTCCCTGAACAATCGCAGACAGACGTCCACAATATCCGGATCATAGAGAATGCCCCTGTTCTTAATGATTTCATTCAATGCCGGCTCGATGCCGAGGGACGCACGGTAAGGACGGTGGGAGGCCATGGCTTCCACCACATCGGCGACCGTCAGTATTTTCGATTCCAGCAGAGTATCCTCTCCTTTTAAATGATTGGGATACCCGGATCCATCCATCCGCTCGTGATGCTCATGCACGATCCGGGCAATCGGCCAGGGGAAATCAATATCCTTCAATATGTCATACCCGGCCTGGGCATGTGTTTTAACGATTTCAAATTCTATATTGGACAGTTTAGTCGGCTTGGTGAGAATTTCGGAGGGAATGGAAATTTTTCCCAGATCATGAATGGTGCTGGCCATGCGCAGGCCACTGAGCCGGTTGTTTTCCAAATGCAGCTCCAGGGCGATGGCGTACGCAAGATCGGCCACCCGTCGCTGGTGTCCGGCCGTGTAAGGATCTCTCGCTTCCACGGTCACCGCCATGGCATGAATGGTTGCCTCCAGTGATTTCCTCAGCTGTTCCAGACTGTGCTGGCGCTCTTTATCCATCTGTTTAAGGTCTGTGATATCGCGGACGATTCCTCTGAAACCGATGGCTTTACCGTCTTGATCCTTAAGCAGGGTAAAAGATGACTGGATGACCTTTCTGTCTCCATTCTTTTGTATGATTTCATAATCGAATAACCGGCCCGGTTCTCCTGTGCGGTAAACTTTGTTATGAGCCTGATATAATTTTTGGGCCGTTTCTTCATCCGTATAGGCCCGGTTGTTCATGCCCATCAGCTCCTCTGGAGGATATCCCCATATCCGGCATAAGGCATTATTGAAAAAAGTAAAGTTGCCGTCTATATCCGCCTCGTAGTAACCATCCCCGATGCTTTCCAGTATCGTCCGGTATTTTTCTTCGCTTTGGCGCAGCGCCTCTTCGTCCTTTTTTTGCCTGGCACGCATCTCCTTCTCCTGCAGCTCTCGCTTCACTGCCAGCCCAAGACGCGTCAGATTGCCTTTCATAATATAGTCGGATGCTCCGCGGTGGATGCAATCCATGGCCATTTCCTCGCCAATGGCGCCGGATACAACGATGATGGGAATATCGACATTCATTTTTTTTGCAAGCGCAATGGCGTCGATGCCGCTGAAACCCGGCAGATGAAAATCACACAAGATAATATCCCAGGGTTGACGCAACAGAGCCAGAGTCATGTCTTCCGATGTTTGCACCCGCTCAGCTGTCGGTTCATAGCCGTTCTTTCTCAGCGTTCGAATCAGGAGCAAGGCATCGTCTTCCGAATCCTCAACCATCAGCACTCTCAGGGGGCTCAACATAATAACTCCTTCGGGGATGATTACAGCGATTTTACAATCGTTGTAATCGTGTTCTTCATTCTGTAATCTTTCTTCATATCATTAGCCTTCTTATTTCACAGCTCTTATTGCCAAAATTGACAAGCAGTCCGACTTTTATATCAGACGCTTTTAAATAAGAAACGGTCTGACTTTCAAATATCTTGGGTAATCTCTTTTTCACTCGCCCAGGGTGAAGAAGAACGTGGCCCCCTTTCCCGGTTCGCCTTCGGCCCGGATTCGCCCGCCGTGACGGTTAATAATTCGCTGGACGGTTGCAAGCCCGATCCCCGTTCCCGGGAATTCTTCCATCCGGTGAAGGCGCTGAAACGCTTCGAAAATCCTGTCGACATATTCCATGTTGAACCCCGCGCCGTTATCACGGATAAAAAACACCGTCTCACCCTTTTGCACATCAGCGCCGAATTCAATATGCGGGGTTTCGGTTTTACCTGTAAATTTCCAGGCATTCTCCAGCAGGTTGTTCACGGCGATGTTGATCAGGCGCTGATCCGCCTTGACAATGATGCCATCTTGAATATCCAGAACCAGGCCTTTCAGCATATTTCTCTGCTGAAGCTCACCGGCAATTTCGCGAACCATGGCGCTTAAATCGAAATCCTGGCGGTAAAAATCGGATTTCAACACCCGCGACAGGCTGAGCAGATCATCGATCAACCGGTTCATATTCAGCGTCGCGCGCCGGATTCTTTCCAGATAATTTTTTGCCTCATCATCCAGTTTGTCCCCATAATCCTCCAGCAGCGCTTCACTAAACCCGTCGATGCTTCTGAGCGGCGCCCTTAAGTCGTGGGAAACGGAATAACTGAATGCCGCCAGCTCTTTGTTGACTGCCTCCAGCGACCGGTTGGCGGATATAATATCTCTGGCGCTCGCATTCAGATCATCCACCAGATTCAGAAGCGCTATCTGGGTGTTGCTCAGTTCCTGAGTCCGCTGTGTGACGTGCTTTTCCAGATCCGCGTTGAGCTGAAGGATGGTCTCATTATAACGTTTCTGTTCGGTAATGTCCTGGATAATAACGATAAATTTTGTAACCATTTCGTTTTCTTTGAGAAATGACGCAGTTAACCAGGCGGGAAAAGTCTCCCCGTTTTTTCTCTGCAGAGTCGTTTCGAAACGGGCAAGATTCTTTTTCTGCAAAATGGTTTCCTGAAAAATGCCGGTGCTGCGGAGATATCCCTCCTGGCCGGGGTAAAACATGAGGCTGTTCTTTCCCAGAACTTCTTCTTTGGCGTATCCGAAAATATTGATGGCGGCTTCATTTAAATATTCAATGACCCGTTCCGGATATTTAACGACAAATATCGCATCGACCAGCGCATTGTTCAGCCTCTCCAGATAAATGTTTGTTTCCTTCAGGCCTTCATCCGCTTTTTTGTGCTCGGTGATGTCTTCAATGCTGTTCAGGATACACTTTTCATCATTGATGGTGATGGCCTCCGCTGAAAAGAGTCCCGTAATGATTTCTCCCGACTTTCTCCGGAACTGGAACTCCCGCTGCCGGATTGTGCCGTTCCGGGATATTTCGCCTATGACCATCCTGCGATCTTCGTCCCGAGCCCACAGTTTTAAATCAATGCTTGTTTTTCCTTTAATCTCCGAAACATCATATCCGCTGACCTTCACAAAACCTTCATTGACTTCGATAATCGTGCCATCAAACATCCTCGCGATACTGAGCGCATAGGGCGAAGAATGATAAGCCTTGAAAAATTTTTCTTCCTGCGTCCGGATGTTTAACAAAAGACGTTTATTGTACATGAGTCCCAGGCTGAAGGTCAAAGCGACAAATAAAAGTTCATAGGCGATAATCATCAGCGCGTCGAACGTGCTGGGCATAAAGAAATCGGTCCGGGGAGCAACCACGGTGAAATGATGGCCGATGCGCAAAAGGCTTAATACGCTGTATCCGGCAAAAACCACGCCGACCCGGCGCATCAGCGGCCGGTAAGCGGCCGATGCACCAATCAGCGCAAACCAGGCGCACTGGAAAGTTACGACCAGCAGACCTATGGACGTGTTGAGATTTCTGGCTTCCACGCCGGACTGAGCGAGCATTAAATAGATGTGCATCAGGATCGCCGCCGGAATAAATATATAATTAAAAAGTTGATTGCGCTTTGCCCCGGCAAAACGTAACAGGGCCAGGTATCCGAAAAACGCGCCTGTCAATACCAGTGCGTTGGGCAGCGCAATGGAGGCCCAGTCGGGAATGACACCCCGCAGGACAATCAGCAGGATCGCCACAAACTGCATCGCATAATTGGCGATCCACAGAAGCGTTCCGGCAAATCGTTCGCGGTTTTGCCGCCACAAAATGATCATGACAGCCAGACAGACGGCGTCCATCAGCACGTAAGAGAAAAATATTGTCCGCATGTCCAGTAGCATCATAATACTCCTTGATGACAGCGATTTTAAAAGATGATTACAACGATTCCGGCATCAATGCAATCCTGTCTTTAATCATAGTAATCCCGTCCTTCAATCACTGTAATCTTCTTCTCCTGATCTCTGTAATCATTTCCCCTCCAACTCCGCAATCTTTGCCTTGAGTTCGGCCATTTTCATCTCCCGGCCGACAAAAACACGATTCGTTTCTTCCAGCTGCGCAATGGTCTGTTTCAGCTCTGCGGTGCGCTCAT
>PHAT01000014.1:0-1875 GCA_002840435.1 Deltaproteobacteria bacterium HGW-Deltaproteobacteria-6 | reverse complement strand
CTGTCCAGATCAGCGCCAGACCGGCGTTGGCCAGATTGCGGTATTGGACTTCTTTCTCCAGCAACTCCTGCTCTTTGAGCTTGCGGTCGGTGATGTCCATGATGGTGCCGATAAGCTGAATAGGTTTACCGGAATCGTTGTGAACAAGTTTTCCCCGGGTGTGACAGTACTTCAACTGTCCCTTACCGTCAACCACCCGGAAATCGACATCCAGCACGTCACCCGTTTGAAAAGAATGATCCAATGCCCGGCTGTATCCGGCAAAATCATCGGGATGAATAAACTTGCCGTTGGCCTCAACGCGCGGAACGAAATCCTGCGGTGATACACCGAAAATCTGATAGGTCTCGTCCGACCACCAGACACGATTGGTCAATAAATCCCACTCCCAGTTGCCGATCATAACTATGCGTTGGGCTTCATTCATTTTTTCCAGCAGTTCCGATTTGATCCGCTCGGTTTCCTTCAAAATGTTTGTCGTCTTTATCCGCTCATGACGGCTCCTGAGCAGTCCGATAATCAGCGCCGCCTGCAGGAGGATCAGACAGGCTCCTCCCACAATTTCTTTTTTATAGCTATCCCAGACGCTGAAAGACTTGAATTCGATCCGGCTTTCAGCCGGGAGCGAATCCTCTCTTATCCCCCAGCGTTTCAATTGCCGTCCGTCAAATCGATAACTGCCGATCGGCTCGCTTTTTACGCGGGCATCCGGTGCAAGGCCGGTCTGAAGCCACTGTATGGCAATCACCGCCGCCCTTCGGCCCAGGCCTTCGTGATGAATGAGAAATCCCCCCGTGATCCCGCTGCCCATGTAAGTGTCAAGCATTCCGTAAACCGGAACGCGGGCGGCCCGGGCGATTTCGATTGCGGCCCGGGCGGGCACCAGAACTTTCCCCGCGGCGTCGAGTTGCAGGGCCTGGTACATAACAACCGAGTTATTTTGCATCTTTTCCAGGCTGGCAAGCAGCGCCGGAAATGTCATGTTGGTCAGCGCGATAAACTCAACCTTTCCCCGGTACGGCGCCCCTTCCCTGATGGCTTCGTTTACCAGGTTTTGCTCAACTTGGCTTGCGCCGCCGACAACGTAGATTTTCCGGACGCCGGGATGGTTTTTAAGAATCAGTTCGATATTCTTTGTGGCCGAGAAAGTTGCTATAATTCCCGTGTAGTGGCGAGGCATCCTGTCCGGAATGTAGCCTTCCGCATTCAATCCGGCAAAGACAACGGGCACGTCGCCGAAGATCTCCTTTCCATAGCGCTCCATGAATTGCAGCGCCTGCTTGTACTGGACGATGATCAGATCCGGCTTTTCGATGGAATACTTTATTTTCAGCGAAGCGGCCATGGTGTCCATGTACTTACGGTCGGACGGATGGGTGGCCAACTGCAGGTTTTCAATGGACAAGGTAACCCGGAAGGTTTTATGCTCATTAAATTCCTCCATAGCGCCCTGCATAAACCACTGAATACCCTTATAGTCGAAGTTATAAGAGGGAATAATCAGAATGCGTCTGGGCCTGTCCGGAGAATCGACTGCGCGCGCTTCGGCAGGGATAAATCCGACACATGCGACGATGACGAGCGTGCAAACCAGCATCCTGCCGCAGGTACTGAACCAGCCTTGTTTGGTGGAATCCGGCATCATATTTCTTTTTCCTTTCGCATCTCGCATCTCGTCGTTCGTATCTCGTATTTCGTGACTCGTTATTTCGTCTTTCACGCTTTCGCTTCACGAACGATGAGCTGCGTCTTTTGTTTTTTCCAGTTCCGCAATTCTTGCCTTGAGTTCGGCCATTTTCATCTCCCGGCCGACAAAAACACGATTCGTTTCTTCCAGCTGCGCAATGGTCTGTTTCAGCTCTGCGGTGCGCTCAT
>PHAT01000013.1 GCA_002840435.1 Deltaproteobacteria bacterium HGW-Deltaproteobacteria-6 | reverse complement strand
CATCCTGTCCATTCACATCTTCATGAGGCGTCTTCGGCCCATGGATCATGTAATGGAGGAATGCGCCGCCCAAAACACCGCCTGCGGCAAGCAGACTCAGAGGCTTTAACCAGCCCTTCCAGAGTGTGACAGACCATGGCACGCTCGGATTCCTATGGATATCAGCGTAAATCTCAGGTTTTTCTTTGAGCACATACATGAAGTGCGTGCCGTCGACATATTTATCACCGTAGGTTGCCGCATCCCCGCCCAGAGCTTTAACGCGCGAGGCTGCGGTCTTCAGCATTTTATCCTTGAGCCCCCATGACAGGGCGCCGGTCGGACAGGCCTTGACACAGGCCGGATCCAGATTGTTGGTGATACGGCTTTCACACATGTCGCATTTGTAAACCTTGTCCGTTTTTGCGTCATACTGCGGAATTTCAAACGGGCAGGCGGCGACACATTCTTTACAGCCGATGCACTTGTCGTGATCCAGTGCCACCGTGCTGGTTTCCTTGTTGTAGTGCAGAGCACCGCTGGGGCAAACCGTCACACAAGCCGCATCCGTGCAGTGCATGCAGGCTTCCTTGCGGAAAAGCCACTTGACGTTGCCTTCCTTGTCTACGTAATCCTGATAGTGGATAAGCAGGAAGGTGTCCGGATTAAGTTTTGGCGGGTTCTGGTAAGTGCCCCGATTTTCCGTCTGACTTGCTTTCAGCGCATTCCACTGTTTGCAGGCAAGCTGGCAGCCGCGGCAGGCGGTACACTTCGAATCGTCGTATAATTTAATTTTCTCGGTCATCTTACTTCACCCCCTTCTTCACAACATTCACCATGAAGGCTTTACTCTCCGGAATCATAGTGTTGGCATCGCCGATGGTCGGAACCAGGAGGTTCGCCGCATCACCATGCGTAAAGACCTCGGCTTTTTTATCGCCGGGGTTATATGTCCGGTCTTTTGTTGTGATCCATCCGAAATGCCAGGGAATGCCGACTTCGTGAATGGGATTATTGGTATCCCCATCGATGATGAACGGCTTGAAACGCGGCGTGACGATGGCCGTGGCTTCCACTTCCCCGCGCGCCGAACTTACAATACATTTATCACCGTTGTTGATGTCTTTAAGCTTGGCTAACTCCTTACTGATTTCAACAAACATGCCAGGCTGCATTTCAGCCAGCCACGGACACCAGCGGGTCAGAACGCCCGTCTGCCAGTGCTCGCTGACACGATAGGTGCAACCGATGAACGGGAAGCGCGGATCGCAACTGTCCACACCCGAGTAAACATCCAGATCCGACCCCACACCCTTCTTGTCGAAACGTTTGATGACCGGGTTATTTTTCTGCGGAGACATGAGGTTCTTCTCCACCGGGCATTCCAGCGGTTCATAATGTTCCGGGAAAGGACCGTCGGTTAACCCTGGACCATACAGACTGGCCACGCCGTCCGGTTTCATGATGAAAGGCGGCCGCCCTTTACCAGGATCGCCTACGCCGTCCGGAACATCGCCGACCCATTTTTCACCGTTCCATTTAATGACGGCACGGGACGGATCCCATGGTTTGCCTTCCGGGTCAACGGACGCGCCGTTGTAAATAATGCGGCGGTTGACCGGCCACGACCAGGCCCATTCAGGGAACAGACCCAGACCTGTTGCATCGACTTGCCCGCGGCGCATGGCCAGGTTGCCTTTTTCGCCGACGGAACCGCAATAAACCCAGCACCCCGATGACGTGGAACCATCATCCTGCAGCCAGGCAAATGTCGGAACGGGATCGCCCTTCTTGAATTCCTTGAATTCGCCTTTCTTGGTCGGGTTTTCCACTTTCTTATCCTCAAGGAAGAAGCCGCTGATTTCGGCCGCCACCATGCGGGGCTCGTAATGGAAATGTTTTCCAACCATTTTACCATAGGGCCAGGTTAACTTTGTAAGCGCTTCTTTGTGCGGACCATCTTTCTTTTCGTAAAGGTCCTTAATTTTGAAGAGGATTTCACTCATAATGTCGCCGTCCGGCAGGGCATCGCCCACGGGGCTGACTGCTTTATAGCGCCACTGCATCAACCGGCCGCTGTTGGCAATGCTGCCTTCTTTTTCGATTGAAGATGCGCAGGGCAGCATGAAGACTTCCGTCTTGATCTTGGTGGGATCCATGCCGGGACCACGCCAGAAGGAACCGGTTTCATTATCGAACAGATTGACGTTGACCATCCAGTCCAGCTTACCGAGTGCCTGGCGAACTTTATTGGAGTGGGCGCCGCTGCATGCGGGGTTCATGCCCCAGGCAAAGAAGCCTGTGAACTTTTCCTTGTACATCTGATCGAAAATCATCAGCCAGGAATAGTTCGCACCGTCGTCCAGTTTGGGCATCGTCGCGTAAGCATCATTAATGCTCATATTCGCGCCGTACATGGAGCGCAGGAAGCTTGCCGAATACTTCGGGAAATTCTTCCACCAGTTGAGGGAATCTTTTTCCTTGGTTTGCGGTGTGCGCTTCTCATTGAATTCTTTGAGGGTGGCAAGCGATGCCGTGGGAGCTCCGATATAGCCAGGCCAGATGTGGAACAACAGACCGTGATCAGTGGAACCCTGCACGTTGCCTTCGCCACGCATTGCCGCAACACCGCCGCCCGCGATGCCCATGTTGCCTAAAAGCAACTGGATCATGCACATCGTCCGGATGTTCTGCGTACCGACTGTATGCTGTGTCCAGCCCATCGCGTAAAGCTCTACGCCGGCCTTGTCCGGCTTGCCGGTTGATCCGTAGAGTTTGTAAACGTCAATCAGCTTGTCCTTGGGGGTTCCCGTGATCCTTGACACGAGTTCCGGGGTGTAACGGGAATAATGTTTTTTCATCAGCTGGAAGACACAGTTGGGGTCTTTCAGGCTCTTGTCTTTCTTAATCACACCCGAGCCATCTGTCTGATATGACCAGGTATCTTTTTCATACTTTCCGTTGGTCAGACCGGAGAATACGCCTTTGTTCTCACCGGGCATTTTGAGCGCCGGATTGACCAGGAAGGAAGCGTTGGTATAGTTTTTCACATACTCTTCGAAATACAGTTTGTTGTCCAGAATGTATTTAATCATGCCGCCTAGGAAAGCGATATCCGTTCCTGAACGAAGAGGTGCATACAAATGAGCTTTTGCCGCCGATTGCGTAAAGCGCGGATCGACACAAATGATCTTTGCGCCGCGCTTATCGACTGCCTCCTGGATCCATTTCCAGGATACGGGATGATTGGAAGCGGGGTTGCTCCCCATGATCAGGAGAACATCAGCATTCTTAAAATCAACCCAGTGATTGGTCATTGCGCCACGTCCGAACGACTCTGCCAGAGCCGGTACAGTTGGACTGTGTCAGATACGGGCCTGATGTTCAATATAAACAAGGCCCAACCCCCTTAAGAATTTTTGATACGTGAAGCATTCTTCGAGATCCATCGCTGCCGAACCGACAGAGGCAATGCCTTCCGTACGGTTGACGATTTCACCCTTTGCGTTTGTTTTTTTGAAACTGGCGTCACGGCTTTTCTTGACGTTTTCAGCAATCTTTTCAAACGCCCATTCCCACTCGACTTCTTTCCATGCAGTGGCAAAAGGTGCGCGGTAAAGCGGCTTGCCCAGACGATTCTCATTCACGGCCATCTGATAGATGGAACCGCCCTTGCTGCACAGGGAACCTCTATTGATGGGGCTATCGGGATCTCCCTCTGTGTTGACGACCTTCCCGTCGCGTACGGATACGATGATACTGCATCCCACAGAACAGTAAGGACAAACGGTGGTGGTTTCTTTGGCGTACTTGATCTTCAAGTCCTTTGCATGCGCGGATACCGGCGTCAGGCTTATGCCCAAACCACTTACCGCTGCGACAGCTCCGGAAAGCTTCAAGAAACCTCTTCTGCTGACGTTCATGAATTCTTTCTCCTTTCCTCAGAAATTATACGTTCTTTATCATGCTTTTTTAACCTTCAGGAAGCAGCCGTTTCCATGGAGTCATCATTTTCAGGGAAAAGCTATTAAGAAAAACCAAGGCAAAAAAGCACGATGTATTTCGCGAAAATTACCCTTTAACTGCGTGGTCTTTATATATGCATTACATGCAGTTGTCAACTAAATAAATGAGTTATTTCAATGGCTTATGTCATATTTGACATAATACAAAATAACAATAAGATCGGAATGCTACGGCATTTAACTATTTGGATATAAAGTCATGTGACTTTTAGTCATTTAAAAAGGTGACTTTTAGTCAATCGAAGAAAAAAGTTGAAGCTCTGAATGATTTAATTTTAACATAATATGAAGCTGGATGATGGATGTTCACTACTTTCATATCAACGTCCCAACATGACCGGTGATTTAGAATAATTTGGACGCTGAAGTAATCATTAGTCATATTTTAGGATAATATTCTTGTAAAATTTCACGATATACTTTATTAATAAATTTTAATTCCGGAAGTGAAACCCGACGTCTGTCCGGAAAAACATAGCGGAAACGGAAAGTTGAAAACACCATCATGTCGATTTTATGACAGGCTTGCCAGGAGAGAATTTATGTCCAGGGAATTAATGAACACCAAAGAAGTGGCCAGATATTTAGACATCCACGAAAAGCAGGTTTACCTGCTCGTGAAGGCGGGCAAAATCCCCTGCACACGGGTAACCGGGAAGTGGATTTTCCCCATTAAACTCATTGACGAATGGATACAAACAAGCGTCCACGACGGTCTCCAGCAGGCAAGAAAAAAAATCAACCAGATCGACGGAGCGCTTCTGGCATCCGGCAGCAATGATCCGGTGCTGGATATGCTTTTAACAGCCATGAAAAAAGATCATCCGGCTTTTAATTTTTTTTCAGCCAATACCGGCAGTGTGTCCGGTTTGGAAGCGCTCAATACGGGACTTACGGATATTGCTTTCTCACACCTGTATGACCCGGAAACCGGCGATTATAATACGCCTTATTTAAAAAAATATTGTCCGGATCATCAGCCGGTTGTCGTCAATCTATTTTATCGTCAGATTGGTTTTCTGACGGCAAAATCAAAATCGAATATCTTTGATGGATGGAACAGTCTTGCGCGCAAAGATTTACGCTTTGTCAACAGGCAGCGCGGATCGGGCATCAGAATTCTGCTGGACTATGAACTGAAAAACAGAAAAATCTCATATAGTGACATTTCGGGTTATGATAATGAAGTCTATACACATTTTGAGGTGGGGCTTTCTCTTATTTCGGGAGATGCGGATGTGGGAATCGCGTCGGCCGCCGTCGCTAAAATACTCGATCTGAATTTCCATCCCCTGCTCAATGAACGTTTTGACATGATCCTGGACAAGGACACATTCTTTCAGCCGGCGATTCAGGCTTTTATTGAAACACTTCAATCGGATCAGTTTAAAAGCCGTGTAGAAAAAAACGGGAGTTACAACTTTAAAGATACCGGCAGAATTCTCCATTCCTGATGCAATCATTGATCAATCAGAAAATATAAGGAGGCTTCATAAATGAAATTTTTATTAGGAAAATGTTTAGTGGCGTTTATTTTACTATGGTCGTCTCTGGCCCTGGCCGCCGACGGCGATCAGTTTATCTTTTTGTCCAGCACGATCGGCCCGATTGATGCGGGCATTGTAGGCGCCCTTGAGGACCAGTTTGAAAAAGAAACCGGTATCCGTGTGCGGCATGTCGGCGCGGGAACCGGCGCGGCCCTGAAAATGGCCGAAAAGGGCCAGATCGATCTGGTGATGGCCCACGCTAAGTCACTGGAGGAAAAGTTTATTGCTGATGGTTTCGGGACGGCACGGGTTCCCCTGATGTATAACGATTTTGTTATGGTTGGTCCCGATTCTGATCCGGCCGGCATCAAAGGAAAAAAATCCGCGACGGAAGCCTTGAAAATAATAATGGACAAAGGCGTTAAGTTTATCAGCCGTGGCGACAAATCAGGAACGCATGTGGCGGAAATGGAGCTCTGGAAAAAAGCCGGGATCAAACCGCAGGGCCCCTGGTACAACATTTATGAAAAAGGCTCCGAGGGCAATGTTCCCACATTGAAATACACGAATCAGCAATCAGCCTATACGGTGATTGACAGGGCCACTTATTTATCGATTAAAGATCAAATCAAGCTGGTCATTCTGGTGGAAGGTGATGAGACACTTTTGAACTTTATCTCTTTGCTTCCCGTCAATCAGGCCAAATTCCCCCGTATAAACCGCCAGGACACCATGACTTTCGTAAAGTGGCTGACGTCACCTGAAAAAGGCCAGCTGATCATACGTGATTTCGGCAAGGAGAAATACGGAGCGCCGTTGTTTTTCCCCAATTCGATTGAATGGCAAAAAACAAACAAAAAATAGCTATGACCGACATAAAGGAGATCGATTATGCAGAAGTTCAGAAACAGCAAATGGTTCATCACGTTAATGATTGTTACCGTACTTGTTGTATTGGGAACGGTAAATGTTTTTGCCGCGCCCAAGCAAAAGAATATCATTCTGGCGACAACCACCAGCACACAGGATTCCGGGCTGCTCGACGTTTTGCTGCCCATCTTTGAAAAAGAAACGGGTTATTTTGTTAAAACGATTGCCGTGGGTTCCGGACAGGCCATGGCCATGGGGAAAAAAGGCGAGGCGGATGTCATGCTGGTTCATTCGCCGGATGCCGAAATAAAATTCATCGCGGAAGGATACGGCGTCAACCGACGTCTGGTCATGCATAATGATTTTATTATTGTCGGACCGGGATCCGATCCGGCTAAAATCAAAGGCTTAAAATCGTCGGCAAATGCACTGAAGCAGATCGCCAATGCCGGTACATTGTTTACATCGCGCGGCGATAATTCAGGAACCCATTCTCAGGAAAAGAAACTATGGAAACAAGCCGGCATCACACCTGCGGGACAGAAATGGTATCAGGAAACCGGCCTTGGCATGGGACAGACGCTTAATGTAACCTCTGAGAAAAAAGGCTATACCCTGGCTGACCGCGGCACCTATCTGGCGATGAAAAAGAGTCTTGCCCTGAATATTCTGGTGGAAGGCGATGCGGCACTGCTCAATATTTATCATGTCATCGAAGTGAACAGCGCCAAGTGGCCGAAAGCCAACGCCGAAGGCGCCAAAGCGTTTGCCGATTTCATGGTCGCCAAAAAGACTCAAGACATCATTAAAACATTCGGCGTCACCAAATTCGGTTCACCCCTGTTTTTCCCTGATGCGGGGAAAAAGGTCGAAGACTTAGGAAAGTAAAGATCAGAGGCAGTAAGTGGAATTAATTATTCAAGGGATCATTAAAGCTTTTGAACTGATCATCAGTTTTGATCCGGAAGTAATGGGGATCACGTGGCTGTCTTTGAAAATATCAGGGACAGCCACTCTGATCAGCCTCTTCATCGGCGTTTCCATTGGAACAGCGGTTGCTTTAACCAACTTTCCCGGGAAAAGGCTGGTCATCAGCTTGATCAATACGGGCATGGGGTTGCCGCCTGTTGTCGTGGGCCTTTTTGTAACCATGCTGATCTGGCGCAGCGGACCGCTGGGATTTCTGGAAATTCTCTATACCCCCTATGCCATGATTATTGCGCAGGCGATTATTGCCACGCCGATTGTCATGGGGATATCACTGGCCGCCATTCAAAACCTGCCGCCCAACCTGCGCCTGCAAATCCTGTCGCTGGGTGCGAGCCGCATGCAGATGGTGTGGGTATTGATTAAAGAATCCAGGCTGCCGCTCCTGGCCGCCGTCATGGCCGGTTTCGGCGGCGTCATTTCTGAAGTAGGTGCTTCCATTATGGTCGGCGGCAACATCAAAGGATATTCCCGTGTGCTCACGACAGCCACTGTGATGGAAACGAGCAAAGGAAATTTTGATATTGCCATTGCGCTGGGCATCATCCTCCTCATTGTTGCGTTTCTCGTCAACCTCCTGCTCACACAGATCCAGCAAAGGCAGCATCTCCGATGAATATCATAACGGTTCAAAATTTAATCGTCCGCCGCGGCGGCGCAACGGTATTGGACATCAAAGAACTGAATGTCGCACAGGGGAGAATTCTTGCCCTGATCGGGCCCAATGGCGCAGGCAAGTCAACGCTCCTTATAACCATGGCGGGCTTGTTAAAGCCAAGCCAGGGGAAAATCTACTACCATGGAAAACCTGTAGACAGCAGCGCCAGCCGTTCCCATATGCGCCGGAGCGTCTCCGTTGTTTTCCAGGAACCGCTGCTGCTCCATACGTCTGTTTATAAGAATGTCGCGCTGGGTTTGAAATTCCGGCATCTGACGGGCAGTGAAATTAAAAAGCGTGTTGACCAATCACTGGACTATTTCGGCATCAGCTCTCTTGCTGCAAGATCGGCTAAAACGCTTTCCGGCGGCGAAGCTAAAAGAGTCTCCCTCGCGCGCGCCTTTGCCCTGAAGCCGGAAGTAATCCTGATGGACGAGGCCTTTAACTCGCTCGATCCTCCAACACGGGAAACGCTCATCGACGATCTGCGGCATATTCTGGAGGAAACGAAGATTACGGCGGTCATGGCGCTGCATGATCGTGAAGAGACATTGCGCCTGGCGCAGGATATCACCGTTATGGCTCAAGGCAAGATTGTTCAGTCGGGGACGACCGCCCGGATATTTAACGAGCCGGACTCCGAATTTGTGGCAAGCTTCGTCGGGACGGAAACAATATTGGAAGGCACGGTCAAAAGCAGCAACGCAGGTCTGATGGAGATTTTGGTAGCAGGGAAAATAATTACGGCAGTGGGTAATGATTATTTACCCGGACAAAATGTATACTGCTGCATCAGACCTGAAAACATCACCGTTTCATCGGAAATACCCGAAAAAACCAGCGCCCGTAATGTCTTTAAGGCCAGAATTCAGAAGATCGTCCGTCAGGCTTTCTTCTATAAAATGATTTTGGATTGTGGTTTCCCCATCGTTGCCTATGTTACCATTCCTTCCTGTGAAGATTTAGGCCTTTGTGAAGGGTCAACGATTTCAGTTTCTTTTAAAGCCACCGCCTTGCACGTCATGCGTCGGGAATAAATAAAGTCGTAGAACCTGGCGCCCGAAAGATGGTCGCGCCCGTTATATTTATTCTCTTGGCATATTGAGAAAATTAGATTATCAATCCGGCAAGGGATTTTTTTATCCCTTTTAAAAATAATTCCCGGACACTGTTTTCCGCCCGGCTGCGATCTTCGACAAAGAGCTAAGTCAAATTGAAAATACACTGTAAACGACGCAGCGCCGGGAGCATAAAAAATCATGCATCATGCTGAATGGTTGTTCCGTGAGTTCTTAGCCCGCACAAGGAGAAAGGCTATGTTTCTTAAAGTTAAGACATCTGAAGAGGTCCTTGAAATTTTGAAGGGTTTCGACCCGGTAAGCACGGAAACAATCTTAATCGCAGATGGCTTTAACCGGATCCTGAACCGGGAAATAGTTGCCGAAGAGGACCTGCCGAACTTTCGCCGGAGCACCATGGACGGTTATGCTCTGCGGGCCTGCGATACTTTCGGAGCGTCTGAAAACCTTCCGGTTTTTCTGGAACTGGTGGGAGAGGTTGCCATGGGCCAGATTCCCACCGACATCGTCACGCCCGGAAGGGCCGTCCGGATATCGACGGGCGGGATGATTCCCGAAGGCGCGGATGCGGTGGTGATGATCGAGTACTGTCATCATCTGGATGAAAAAACCATTGAAGTGAGCCGCGCCGTGTCACCCCTGGAGAATGTCGTCATGCCGGGTGATGATTTTAAAAAAGGCGTGGTAATCTTTGAAAAGGGCGCCATTCTCCGCCCCCAGGATATCGGTATTCTGGCGGGCCTCGGCATTCAGAACATTACCGTATACAAAAAACCGAAGGTCGCCATTATCTCAACGGGCGATGAAATTATTCCCATTAATCAAAGTCCGAAACCCGGACAGGTCCGCGACATCAACAGTTATACGTTAAGCGCCTTTTGCAGTCAGGCCGGGGCCATTCCCGTCAATCTGGGGCTATGCAAAGATAATTTTTCCGATCTGAGCCGGAAAGTGGCCGGAGCACTTGAAACCTGCGACACCGTCTGGATATCCGGCGGCAGTTCTGTCGGTGTCCGGGATATGACCCTGAAGGTGCTGGAATCCTTTGATCACGCCCAACTGCTGGTACACGGCATCGCCGTCAGTCCGGGAAAGCCGGCCATCATTTCCAGGATCGGCAACAAGGCTGTGTTTGGACTGCCGGGGCACGTTGCTTCGGCAATGGTTGTCGCGGAAATTTTCTTAAATCCATTCTTATCAAGATTATCAGGTGTGGCAGGCGCATCGGATGACCATCATTTTTATCTGCGGGCGGAACTTACACGCAACATTGAATCGGCCGGCGGGAGAGACGATTATATCCGGGTCAGGCTGGATAAAAGGGATGGACGAATTTTCGCGGAACCGATTTTTGGCAAGTCGGGGCTGATCTCCACGCTGGTTGAAGCCCATGGATTATTGAAGATCGACAGAAATACGGAAGGGCTCTACAAAGGACAGACTGTTGAAGTCATGCTCTTTAAGCCTTTTACATGAGGCATGGATAATGAAGAGGAACGTCTATCTGGCAATGAAGGGGCTTGCCGAAGCCCGGAATATTTTTTCAAAGGTATGGCAGGAAAAGAAAACCCTTCCTGAAGAGATCAACGTCGAAGACGCCCTGGGGCGTGTGACCGCCCAACCCGTCTTCGCGAAATTTTCCGCGCCGACTTACCACTCGGCTGCTATGGACGGCATTGCGGTCAGGGCAGAAGAGACCTACGGCGCCACTGAAAAAACACCAATAATTTTAAAGGCGGGTGATAACGCTTTATGGATCAATACCGGTCAGGCCCTGCCTGAAGGCTATAACGCCGTTATCATGGTAGAAAAAATCCATCAACTCGACGACGTCCGTATTGAAATCCTCTCCTCCGCCTATCCCTGGCAGAATATCAGAAAAGTGGGTGAGGACATCGTCGCGACTCAATTGATTCTCCCCCAGAACCATGTGATTCGGTCCTATGACATGGGCGCTCTGATTGCCGCAGGTGTTTTTACGGTGCCAGTCCGGAAAAAACCCAAAGTGATCATCATCCCGAGCGGAACAGAACTTATCCGCCACAGAGATATTGCGAATCTGAGCCAGCTGAAAAAAAATCAAATCATTGAATCCAATTCCATCACCCTGTCCGGACTTGTTCGTGAGGCGCAGGGAGAACCTCTTGTTTATGATATAACCCCTGATCAGGAAGGGGATATCCGTGCCGCCCTTTTGCGGGCAGCGGATTCGGATGCGGATCTGATTATCATCAATGCCGGTTCTTCGGCAGGTTCCAAGGATTACAACGCCGGCATCATAGCCCGGATCGGGGAAGTCCTGGTGCACGGGGTTGCCATGATGCCGGGAAAACCAACCATCCTCGGCGTTATTCAAGGGAAACCGGTCATTGGCATTCCGGGTTATACCGTCTCCGCGATTCTCTCTTTCGAACAATTTGCCAGGCCCCTTCTTTTCGGTTTGCAGGGCCTTCCTGCTCCCCAGGGCAGATCCATCGCTGTAAATCCATCGACGAATATTCCTTCAAAACTGGGGATGGAGGAATTCATCCGTGTCAATATCGGCAAAGTAGGAGAACGATTCATAGCAACCCCGCTGCCCAGGTCCGCGGGGTCTGTTACCACCCTGACAAGGGCGGAAGGAATCTTACGCATTCCGCCGCTTGCCGAAGGTGTGACGCAGGATGAGTTGATCAATGCCGAACTCCTGGTGAGCGAAGAAGAGCTGCAAAATACCGTTGTCGTTATCGGAAGCCATGACATCACCATTGATATTCTCGCCGATGAGATCAGGAAAGGCACGGAAAAGAACATCCGGATATCCTCAGGAAACGCGGGAAGCCTGGGCGGCCTGATGGCAATCAGGAAAGGCATCTGCCATTGCGCGGGCGCTCACCTGCTGGATGCTGAAACAGGTGAATATAATGTTTCCTACATCAATCGTTACCTTAAGGGAATCCGTGTAAGCCTCTTTCGCCTCGTTCTGCGGGAACAGGGTCTGATCATTCAAAAGGGTAATCCCAAGGGCATCAAGAGCATCATGGACCTCACCCGGGATGATGTTTCATTTGTCAACCGGCAGGCAGGTTCAGGCACCCGCATCTTGTTTGATTACAACATCGCCCGCTCAGGCATTCGGCCCGAAGCCATCAAAGGTTATGATCAGGAGGAGTTTACCCACATGTCCGTGGCCGTGGATGTCTTAAGCGGTGCGGCTGATTGCGGCATGGGCATTTACGCGGCCGCGAAAGCGCTTGACCTGGACTTTATCCCCATGGATCAGGAGCAATACGACCTCGTGATACCGACCGTTTTTCTGGATGATCCGAATATCCGGATCATTCTTGACACCATCCGCTCTCCGGGGTTCCGTGAAAGAGTTCTAGCTCTCGGCGGGTATGATCCGTCCCGAAGCGGAGAGCTGGTGATGGAGACAGGTTCCTGACACTGCAAGCATTGTCAGCCGATAACATTCCAGGCACAGGCAACCATTGGTTCATAGCCCTTGTCCTGCATGATCATATCCAGATGCACCAAAGCAATCGCCGAAATATCCATATCCCGGGCGTGCAGACGCCCGGCTCGGTATAGCGTCACGAGATATTTTTTGCACGTGTCGCAGATAAAGGCCGATTCCTGTGTTTTGCTCTCGACATAAAAATAGTCCATCTCCTGCCGGGCTTCTTTTTCGCAGTATGGGCAGACCACACGTGTAAATCGCCAGTCCTGACCGCATGCACTGCAATGCAGAAACCGTTTGCCGCCTTCTTCCTCAATCAGGGCAATCGACGGAAACTCGCCGCAAATCGGACAATAGCCTTTTTCCCAGGCAAATTCCCCCAGGACTTCCGTAATTTCTTTTGCCCGCTTCTCCAAGAGCACACGCGCCAGGAGACTTATTAAAAATGATGCATTGGACGGGGATATTTTCAGATCATTTTCCCGGCCATCCGTCGTTTTGTTTTTATCACCCGCAGACGCCTCAAAATAATCCGCAAGGCGGAGTCTGCCATTTTGAATCAGGTCGGACAAACGGTCCATTTCTGCAGCCAGTTTGGGCATGCTTTCCTTCACTGCTTCCGCCAGGGATAGAGCAATTTTCGCAAACGGATCGTCCGGTGAAAACAAATTCATCTGCTGAATAACGGAAACACCGGCGCGAAGTTTTTCGCGGTCGATGGATGAATAATCCAACCTGGGTAAAGCAATGGAGTCCGCCAATTGACGTTGTTTGGTGATAATCGGCCCGAAAGTTTTTAACAGTTCGCTTGCGTGAGGATTTTGTTCGATGGCACGGTCGATAATTTGATCCATGACTGATGTTTCTTGATTGCTGGACTTCATAAATATAACATACCTTCCTTTTGTAATGTCTAATACTGAATATAGGGAACGGCCACCGCACGGGTGGGTGAACCGTTCCCTATATTGAATAACACCGTTGCTGAAATCAGGGCATATAAAACATCTTACGCGTGATGCCCATGGGCGTCGTCTTTCTTTTCCTCGCCCCATGCAACCAGTTTGCCCTCATGCTCCA